>NZ_JACJDO010000017.1:0-73437 GCF_014163535.1 Pseudoalteromonas sp. SR45-4 | reverse complement strand
TGGTGGTGGTAGCCCTGGTGGTGGTAGCCCTGGTGGTGGTAACTCTGGTGGTGGCGGCTGGGATAATCAAGTTTGCGAAAAGCATTACTATATCAATGGTGTAAAAATGCTTACAATCAAGGTGTCTTGCTAGACCTTATATAATTAGCTCAAAAAATGGCGGTGAACAGTGAGTGCGCGCTCGCCGAGCTTGGCTTAAATGCAACCACACCCAAGCAGCTATCGCTGCTGCATTGCATCAGCGCAGGCATACACGTAACCAAATCGCTTACCATCTTTACATTACGACAAACTTTTATACAGTAACTTACAACACTGGCTTTCGATTGCCGTTAAACTTACTTATTAAATTACTAGGCAACTTTATAGCTACTAAAATATGCAACAACCATTACCCATATTGCTCAGCACCTTACTTGTTACAACCTCAGCTGCTTATGCTGACTCGCCATGGTCTGTGGCTGGCGGCGTGATCGCCGTTGATTCGCCCTATGCCAATACCGACACGAAAGTGATGGCGTTACCTATGATCAACTACCAAGGTGAAAAGCTAACGCTACGTGGCTACACACTCGACTATACATTACTGCAACAACACGGCTTTAGCTGGTCTGCCACGTTAGCACCGGGGCAATTTTTTGACTCATCAGACTCCGACAATCCAGCCATAAAAGCACTTAATGAGCGCAAGATGTCATTATACGCGGGAACGAAAGTGAGTTACGCCGCAAATTTTGGCCGCCTCAATGCAAGTGTAACGCATGATATACTAGGCCACAGCGATGGCCTGAAGTTTAATGGTGACTACAACTACAGCATAATCTTCAGCAAAGAGTTAATACTTACCCCGTTTATAGGCGTGGTAATTAATAGCAGTAATGTATCGAATTATTATTACGGTGTAGCCGCCGGCGAGTCAACCCGCTATGCGCCTTACCAACTCGGTTCAACCGTGAATTATAATGCGGGGCTGTCATTACGTTATCAACTGAATAAAAATTGGCACCTGAATGGCCTCGTTAAATATACTCAGCTAGACGCTGATATTGAAGATTCACCAATTGTCGATAGCGATAATATTGCCACCACCATGTTGTCTGTAAGCTATCAGTTTTAGCGTATGCATTATTAAAAAAGCCGCACAGTTAATGTTCGGCTTTTGTTATGCTCACTGAGTAAAAACGATGACTACAAGCTCACTACCACGCGAATAGCCAACGCAATAAACACTAGCCCTAACAGCTTATCAAGCCAGACATTTTGCTGGTTAAAACCAAAGCGGTTTTTAGACATCTCGGTAAGTAATGCCACCAGCAAGTACCAGCCGGTATCAATAACCAGCACCGTTAGGCACATAATTATCCCTATGCTTAAGGTTAGGTTTTGTGGGTCAATAAACTGCGAAAATAATGCTAAAAAGAAAATCGCCAACTTAGGATTCAAAAACGCAATAGCAAAACCATCTTGCAAGGCTGTTTTACTACTTACCTCACTGTGCTGCACTTGCAGTTCACTACCGTGCGCTTTAGCAAGTAAAATTTTAATCCCTAAATACGCTAAATAGGCAGCCCCTAAATACACCAACATTTGATAAACAGTAGGAAACTGCAGCATCAACGCCCCTAACCCAAGTAAGGATGCCGCTGCATACAATCCCACGCCTAAGCCATGACTCAATGCCGCCAGCATGCCATTTTTCATGCCACCACTTAAGGTATGCTTTAATACCACCGCCAAACTAGGCCCTGGCGACATCGCGCCCATCATGCACACAACTGCTAAACTCAACCACACCGATAAAAGCATTCACTACCCTTCTAATTCATTGTTTTCTATTAACAACGCATACGCCGTTATCTGCCCTTGAAAGCCCGTTGCCGTGGTAACGTTTATAACTCGCCAGCCTTGTTAGTTTAATTGATAGATACGCGTGTTCAATGCATCTACATCTATGCCGTGACTAAAAAAGCCGCGCTTTTTAAATTCAACTATTTTTTGCATTAGCTATCATCCAGTTTATAAGCTGTAGTCAAAATCGTAATAATGAATACCTTGCTCTATGCGAATTTTCATACTGCCAGTTAACCCTACCAGCTCACCGGTGCCTGAGTCGGGAATAACGGTTAATATTAAACTGTCTTGGCCTTTATCCATAGTGCCAAAATGCTGCAGTACAAAGCTGCCTTTTTTGCCGTCAAGCTCGCCTATCACTTGTTCTATTGCAACATAACCCGCACTGCCTTGCGTGGGCGTCATGGCACTTAGCATTTCACCTTGACTGGTGGCACTAAGCGCGCCATTAAATGTTTTATCTATCGACATGCGGCCTAAGTTAATGCCATTTTGGCCGCTTGCGTAACCTTCTATTGGAGCTAAATCTACATTAAATTCTCCACTTACGGTTGTTGTAGTCATAACCTTTCCTTATTGATGATTTTAACACTATTGATTTTTATTATCTTAGTGCCATATCTATACCTTAACCTTTAAAAAGAATCCACTATGTCAAAAACAACGCCTAAGCCCGAAAAGGCCGCCTTTAGTAGTTTAATTCCTATCTTTGCTTTTATTAAACCTTATAAAGGCGTAGTGACTGCGGCGCTCATTGCTTTACTCGTTACTGCTGGGGTTAACCTGTCATTGGGTCAAGGAGTTAAATTTGTCATTGACCATGGTTTTATTGCCGGCTCGCAAGCACAGCTACAGCAAGCTGTGTTGGTACTTATAGGCTTAATTAGTTTATTAGCGGTGGGCACCTTTAGTCGTTTTTATTTAATGTCGTGGATTGGTGAACGTGTCAGTAACGATATTCGTAAAGCGGTGTTTAACCGTATTGTTACTTTGCACCCAAGTTATTTTGAAGAAAACCGCAGTGGCGAATTAATGTCGCGGTTAACCACCGACACCACTTTGCTGCAATCTATTATTGGCTCTTCTTTTTCAATGGCGCTACGCAGTGCATTAATGCTAGTGGGTGGTTTAGCCATGCTGCTGTTTACCAATTTAAAACTGACCTTAGTGGTCGTTGCTTGTGTACCTTTAGTACTGGTGCCCATGATGGTATTTGGCCGCAAAGTGAGAAAGTTAGCCAGTAGCAGCCAAAGTGCTATTGCCGATATAAGTACTTACGCCGGTGAGATCATTCAAAATATTAAAGTAGTGCAAAGCTATAGCCACGAACAGCGAGAGCAGCAAGCTTTTGCTCTGGAGGTCGAAAAAGCCTTTAACGTCGCTAAAAGCCGTATAAAACAACGCTCGTTTTTAATTGCCGCCGTTATATTTTTAACCTTTAGTGCCATCAGCGCTATGTTATGGGTTGGCGGCAGCGATGTACTAGCCGGCACTATGACTGGAGGTGAGCTAGGTGCCTTTGTGTTTTACGCTATTATGGTGGCCATGTCGGTTGCAACTGTGGCAGAGGTTTATGGTGAGCTGCAGCGCGCAGCGGGTGCTGCTGCAAGGCTACTAGAATTACTCGCTGTAAAAAGCGAAATTGAAAACCCTATTTCCCCACAAGACGAAAAGCTCCTAAGTAGCACTAACCACTCTGCCATTACACTTGAAAGCATTAGCTTTAATTACCCATCTCGTCCCGATGTAAGCGCACTTAATAATGTGAGTTTAAACATACAGCAAGGGCAAACAGTGGCAATTGTGGGTCCTTCTGGTGCAGGGAAAACCACCTTATTTGAATTACTACAACGCTTTTACGATCCAGCCAGCGGTGCTATTAAGTTTCGTGATGTAAATATTAAAGATTTATCACTCAATACGCTGCGTAATAAAATGGGCATGGTGGCACAAAACCCTATTTTATTTAGCTCAGATGTAATGCATAACATTCGCTACGGCAATCCAGATGCTACCGACGAGCAGGTTTATGCGGCGGCTAAACATGCCCATGCTGATGAGTTTATTCAACAGCTACCACAAGGCTATAACAGCTTTTTAGGGGAACAAGGAGTGAGACTATCGGGCGGTCAAAAGCAACGCATTGTACTCGCGCGAGCAATTTTAAAAGACCCTGAAATACTATTACTCGATGAAGCCACCAGCGCACTCGATGCACAAAGCGAGCACCATGTACAAGCCGCACTTGAGCACTTAATGCAAAACCGAACAACGCTGATCATTGCGCATCGTCTGGCAACGGTAAAACATGCAGATATGATTGTGGTAATGGAACACGGGGAAATAATAGCAACAGGGAGCCATCAGCAATTACTGCAAAGCTCCCCGTTGTACCAGCGCTTATGTGAACTACAGTTCAATAAAGACTAGATTTTTATGTGCTTATTGCGTGTTAGGCACTATTTGAATTTCTACACGACGATTTTGTGCACGGCCATTTGCGCTATCGTTTGATGAAATTGGACGTGTTTCACCATAACCTGTAGTGCTAATTCGTTCAGCCATAATTTGCTGATTAACTAAATAGTTTTTAACACTTTGAGCGCGTTGCTGTGAAAGGCTCATATTGTAGCTATCTTTACCTGTGCTATCGGTATGACCTTCTACGCTTAAATAAGTTTTTTCGTATTTGTTCATCACTTTAGCAATCGCACTTAGCGTATTGTGAAAGCCCGACGAAATATACGACTGATCGGTTGCAAAGGTAATATTTGACGGCATAACTAAACGTAAGTTATCGCCTTCACGTACCACTTCAACACCAGAACCCGCTAATTCGTCACGAAAAGCGGTTTCTTGTTTATCCATGTAATCGCCTACTGCAGCACCAGCTAATGCACCAATTGCAGCACCAATAAAGATACGCTTATCTTTATGATTACCAGTAGCCTTACCTAATACACCACCAGCTGCAGCGCCAATTGCCGCTCCTTTACCTGTGTTATTCATTTCACAACCGCTAAGTAATACAGCCACTACCGTTACGCTTAAAAGTGATTTAGTTAAAGTCATGTTATGCCCTATCCATTTAGTATTTTGCGCTATTATGCAAATATATGAATGAACAAGCCATGAAGAATCTATTATAATTAGCGTTTTATGCTGTATAACAACAAAAATTCTATCGATAGCTGAGTTCATAAATATGTCATACTACTGGATGATAATTTTATAATTTATAACGAGGATTGGGGCGTAATGTTAATTGCTATTTTTAGACAGTTTTTTTTACTCGGCTGCATGAGTTTTGGTGGCCCTGCTGCTCACTTAGGCTATTTTAAGCGCCATTTTGTCGATACCCTAAATTGGCTCACTAACACCCGTTATGCACAGCTTATAAGCTTAAGCCAAGCCTTGCCTGGGCCTGGCTCTAGTCAAGTTAGTTTTGCCATTGGGGTAGAGCGCGCGGGTGTACTTGGTGGCATTGCTGCCTTTATTGGTTTTACCCTACCATCATTTTTAATTATGTTGCTATTGGCTATAAGTGCGCATCAGTTTGATGCTGTTTATTTTGCCATTATTGCTGGGTTAAAACTGTTTGCTGTGGTTATTGTCGCCGATGCCACATTAAGTATGGCAAAAAGCTTTTGCACTAGCGCAGCCCTAAAGCTATTAGCCGTACTAAGCACGTTAGCCTTAATACTTTTTCCTCTGCTGGGCACACAAATAGCTATTTTAATTACCGCGGCTGCTGTGGGTGCAATATGGCCATTATTAAAATTAAATCCTGAACCCGCACAGCAAAGTAAGTCAAAAAGTAATATAAATTGGCTCGCTTTAGGGTTATTTACACTGCTGCTAGCGCTCAGTTTCATTCCTTTGACTACTGAATTAGCTTTGTTTGCCCCCTTTTATCAAGCAGGTGCCATGGTGTTTGGTGGTGGACATGTAGTATTACCTGTATTGCAAGCAAGCGTACCTGCACTAAGCAGCGATCAGTTTTTGAGCGCCTATGCAAGCGCGCAAGCTGTGCCTGGGCCTATGTTTACCATTGCTACTTACTTAGGTGCACAACTAAGTACCGAACAACCTTTATTAGGCGCTATCGTAGCCACTGTACTTATATTTATGCCCGGGTTTTTACTCATACTTGCGTTTCAAAAAAGTTGGTTAAACTTAGCCAACAAGCCTCGCTTTGCCAGTGTTATTGCCGCACTTAATGCCTCTGTAGTGGGGTTTTTAGCCGCGGCGCTGTATTCACCTATTTGGACATCGGCGGTGCACAATTTTTGGCACATTGCGCTAGTTATTGCAGCATTCGCTTGGCTAAGATTAAAAAAGCCACCTATTTGGTGGCTGTTAATACTCTTTATTACTACGGGGTTGGCTCAGTATTATTGGGCACTTTAATTTTAGGTTTTTCGCTTGTAGGCACGGCTGTGGGTGGGCTAAATTGGCCACTCACACTTTGATACGGACGCAGGCCAAAAATAGGTAACACAGCCAATAAATGATCCATTATTTCGGCTTGTAAATGCTCATACGATATCCAACGTTTATCGCTACTAAAGCAATAAAACTCAATCGGTAAGCCGTGGTTTGTCGGCTGTAACTCACGTACTAGCAAGGTCAGTGAAGTATTGATTTTTTTATGTTGCTTTAGGTAACCTTCGGCATAACGGCGAAACAAACCTAAATTAGACACAGGATCAGGCAGTGAAGACGTACGAATGTAGTCGGACAATGGTATAGCCGCTTCTATTTGCTGGCGAAAATCATCTTCAACTAAAAAAATACTATTCATATCAATATTAAGCGAGCGCTTCATGCGCCTCCCGGCAGACTCTTGCATACTACGCCAGTTTTTAAATGAACCTGCTACTAACATGTAAGTAGGAATAGTCGTTACAGTATTATCCCAGTTACGCACTCTTACTGTGTTTAACCCTAAATCAATTACTTCTCCGTCGGCCCCATAATTATCTACCTGGATCCAGTCGCCATACGTAACGAGTCTATTGGCTGCAATTTGAATGCTTGCGACAAACCCCAATATGGTGTCTTTAAATACTAATAAAGTGACGGCGGCAATAGCACCAAAACCCGAGAGAATATAAGTAGGTGATTTTTCTAGCACTATACTAACAATTAAAATAACACTGACAATAAAGGTAATTAATTTAACAACCTGAATTAATCCCTGAATGGGTACTTCGCGGGCAAAATCTAATTGATTATAAATAGCGCCCGCAATACTCACTATGCTACTAAAAATAAAGCCCGCATAAATAATGAGCAGCGCTTGGCCTAAGGTTTTTAAAATTTCCTCTGCAATCTCATTCACCGGGTACACACTATCAAATGTGGCTAGAAACAATGCACAGCAAAGTAAGCAAGCTATGCGCTTATTGAGCTTGTTTAGCATAGGTGCAAGTAAGCCAATGCGTTCAGGTGAGATTTTAGTAACAATTTTTTGGATCGCAGGAAACATTAAGCGACGAGTAAATAAGTACACAAATAATAATGAAAATATACCAATGGCGACGGCAGTAATAGTGCTTAGAAAAAAAGCGTCGGGCACTTTTTCAAACCAAGGCGCTATTAACTTCTGTAAGTGGGTATCGGTCATGGTATTTTTATTTCCTTGCGGGAGTTAGGTTTAAAATTACAGTGCTAGCTAGAGTAAAAAGCGCCATTGCAGCATAACCAATTATAGTAACTACAGCGGGTAATACCCGCTGTAAAATTAACAGAGCCAAGCAAAGTGACATTAAAAAACACTACCTAAGTTAATCTGTATTGACCGTGAATAGCTAAGTGTTTTTAGCGTAACTGTAGGCTCATATTTTTATGCATTTATTTTTGTTCAAGGTTTATTAATGTTTGGTTTTTTTCTTTCCATAACCGATTAAGCTCACTTTGAAAGCGCACTCTAAAGTCGGGATCGTTAGTGTAGTCACCAATTAGCTCGTCACTGACCGGTCTTACTTCAACATGTACGTTTATATTTTTTACTTTACCGCTGGCAAAATCCATAAAGGTCGGAATGCCCTCAGGATAATGAATAGTCACATTAACTACTTTAGTAATTTGCTCTCCCATAGCTTGCATTACAAAGGCAACGCCTCCTGCTTTGGGTTTTAACAAATGTGGAAAAGGGCTGTTTTGGCGAGCGTGCTTTTGCTTCGTATAGCGCGTACCTTCTACAAAATTAACCACACTTACTGGCATTTCTTTAAATTTTTCGCAGGCCTTACGCGTGGTTTCTAAATCTTTACCGCGTAATTTAGGGTTCTTTTTAAGCTGACTTTTACTCGTACGAGTCATGAACGGAAAATCAAGCGCCCACCAGCACAAACCTAATATAGGCACGTAAATAAGCTCTTTTTTCAAAAAGAAATTTAAAAAGGGTATTTTGCGATTTAATACGCGTTGCAATACTAAAATATCAACCCAGCTTTGATGATTAGCTATAACTAAATACCAATCTTTTAGCTTTATATCTTCAAGCCCAGTAACGTTAATTTTAGTTGGCGTAAATAATTTTTGATTTAAGCTGTTAAAGGTAACCCAAATAGTGGCAAATTGTTTGGCGGCCCAACTCATTAACTTTTGTAGCGGCTTAATTGGTATAAGCTTAATAACACCACAAATAAAAATTGGCACAAACCAAATAAGAGTATTTATAAAGTACAACAAAATACTAAATACACTGCGGATAACTGACATTGTTTCTATTCCTTTAAATAGCGCGCAGCAGCTAATTACTGCGCTTTTTATACTTAATTAATAATGGCTGAGGTTAGTCCTCAAAATAGGTATAGCCTTCTAGTCCCGCATTAAGCTCTGCTAAATAGCCTGCTTTACATGGCTCAGACACATCGAGCTTATTAATTTGCTCTGCAAAGTTGTCTGCTAAAATGGCGCTATCATAGTCAACACACTTTAATACATCCTTAACGCTGTCACCTTTAATGGCGTTAGTAAGTACATAACCATCATCGTTTAACTCCACATGCACTGAGTCGGTGTCGCCAAATAGGTTGTGTAAGTCACCTAAAATTTCTTGATAAGCGCCAACCATAAACATTGCAATATGATACTGCTGCCCTTGTGTATATTCAGGTATAGGTAAGCTTGTTTCTATACCTGCACCTTCTACATATTCGCGAATTTGCCCATCAGAATCACACGTTATATCTTGAATAATAGCGCGCTGGGTAAGCGGTTGAGTGAGGTTTTCAATAGGCATTACTGGGAATAATTGGCCAATTCCCCATATATCTGGCAACGATTGAAATAGTGAAAAGTTAACAAATAATTTATCAGCTAATTTTTCGTTTAAATCATCGAGTACTTCGCGATGTGCACGCACATTATTGCTCAAAGATGAGCGCACCCGATGTAAAATAGTAAAGTAAAGTTGCTCTATTTTCGCCCACTCTAGCATGCTCACTAAACCGTGTACGTACTGATCGTGTGCTTCGCTAAATAAGTGCATTGCGTCGTGATAAATTTCCAGCGCCATACGCGGGCTTAAACGCTGTAAACATTGCCACATTTCATCTAATACCAGTGTACTGCTTTGCGCAGGCGCCTCTGGGTTTAAGTGATTAGGCGCTTTTTCAACGTCAATTACATCGGTAATTAATACCGCGTGGTGCGCGGTTAACGCACGCCCTGATTCAGTAATAATGGCCGGATGAGTTAATTGATGTTGGTCACACACCTCAGAAAACGCATTTACTACGTTACGGGCATATTCTGCAACGGTATAGTTCATTGAACACGCACTACGTGAACCCGAACCTTCGTAATCAACCCCTAACCCACCGCCTACATCAACGGTATTAAGTGGTACACCTAACTGAGTAAGTTCAGCAAAATGGCGTGCACATTCACGCAAAGCGCGGTGAATATCGCGAATATTGGCTATTTGAGAGCCAATATGAAAATGCACCATTTGCATTAAGTGCAATTTATTATGTTTTTTTAACACTTCAACAGCGCTAAGCACTTGCCCTGCCGTTAAACCAAATTTACCTTTTTCGCCACCGGTGTTTTGCCATTTACCTTTGCCCACTGAGTTTAGGCGAATACGAATACCAATAGCCGGTTCAATGCCTAAATTATCAATTTCTTCCAGTAAGGTGGTTAACTCCGAGAGCTTCTCTACCACTATTTTAACTTTGTGACCCATAGCTTGACCAATACAGGCTAAGCGTAAAAACTCACTGTCTTTATAGCCATTACACACAATAGTAATGGGCTCTTTTGCCACCCCTAAAATAGCCATTAGCTCTGGTTTAGAGCCAGCTTCAAGGCCAACCAGCCCGCTAGGGTGAGCTAAAAGTTTACTCACTACAGAGCGCTGCTGATTTACTTTGATTGGATAAACGCAGGTATATTCGCCTTGATACTCACGATTTGCTCGTGCTTGAGTAAAGGCATTGGTAAGCGTATCTACCCGGTTTTGTAATATATCGGTAAAGCGCACCAATACTGGTAAGGTTAAACCCTGTTGTTTAAATTGTTCGGTTAATTGCGTTAAAGAAATTGCGGCCTTTGCTTGGTCGCCATCTGGGTAGGCCACCAACTCGCCTTGTGCGTTAATATCAAAATAGCCTTCACTCCAATGTGCAACATTATAAGTGGCACGTGCTGTTTCTAAACCCCAAGTCATGGCAACTCTTCTTTAATCAATTAAATACAATGACGCATTTTAATACGTCGCTATCCTCTAGGCTAACAAAAATTGAACTTTCCCTCATTCCTAACTAACTTTATTGGCTAAATCAGTTAAAATGTCATTGAGCAAAACGTCAAGCACTGGCAAAATTGCCCCCATTTTCATCCTCAACTTAAAAAAGTGTAATAGTAACTATGGCAAATTTAGATCAAAGTAAGTGGTTTACTGAAATTAGCGACCGCGATGGCAGCGCATTTTCATTACGTATTAACAAAAAGTTAGATGAAAAACAGTCTCCTTTTCAAAAAGTAGAAATGTTCGAAACCACCAACTTTGGTAATTTAATGATCATCGACGGTTGCACTATGGTAAGTAGCCGCGAAAACTTTTTTTATCATGAGATGATCAGCCACCCTGCACTTTTAGCGCACCCAGCACCTAAAAATGTAGTTATTATTGGCGGCGGCGACTGCGGCACCTTACGCGAAGTGTTAAAACACCCTAGTGTAGAGAGCGTTACGCAAATAGATATAGACGAAGTAGTAACGCAAATGTCGTTAAAATACTTCCCAGAGCTGTGTGAATCTAACAACGATCCTCGTGCAACAGTTATGTTTGACGACGGCATTAAATACATGCGCGAAGCCGCAAGCGAATCAATCGATGTTGTTATTGTTGATGGCACCGACCCAGTAGGCCCAGGTGAAGGTTTATTTAATCATGCATTTTACACTAGCTGCTTAAACGCACTTCGCCCAGGTGGCATTTTAGTACAACAAAGCGAATCACCGCTTATGCATATGCCGTTATTAGTTGAAATGCGCGAGGCTATGCTAACGGTAGGTTTTAACGACTTACAAACACTGCCATTCCCGCAACCTATATACCCAAGTGGTTTATGGTCAGTAACTTTAGCGCGTAAATCTGCAGCCTTTAATGGCTTTAGAGAAGATGCAGCAGCCGATATTGCAAAGAACAGCGAATACTACAACAACGGCATTCATCACGGTGCATTAGCTACGCCAAACTTTATGCAACGCGCTTTTGATAAAAAATAATCTCGCAATCTAAGCAATACTAAATTAAGGGCTCAACAGATGTATGGACTCCCACTTCCATCAGAAGTAACGTAATAAGTGTTCAAACTTTTACTAAGGAGCCCATACATGTTGAATTGTAATGTGATAGCGATTGATTTAGCAAAAAATTTATTTCAAGTTTGCAAAACGCAAAGCAATGGCAAAGTTATTTATAACAAAACAATAAGCAGAGCCAAGCTTAAAGAGTTATTAATTAAAGAACAGCAATCTTTAGTTGCTATGGAATCATGTGGTGGTACGCATTATTGGGCGCAATTTGCTAAACAGGCAGGGCACCAGATCAAAGCGATCAACGCGCGACAGGTAAAAGCGTTTCGTCAAGGGCAGAAAACCGATGCAAATGATGCGCTGGCTATTTCAGTTGCAGCGAGACAGCCTCATATAAAAGGAAGTCGTTTACTTTCAGTGCAAGAGCAATGCTTACAAGGCATTGAATGTATGCGTGATTTATTAGTCAAACAAAAAGTCAGCTTAGGTAATCAACTAAGAGCTTTATTGTTAGAGTTTGGTTACCCAATTGCTCAAGGGGATACGAAGTTGACCCAAGCGATACCTGAGATATTAGAAGATGCTGAAAACAGCCTAACAGGCGCTTTTCGCTTCACAATTAACCGAGTTTATCAGCGTTTTACTGAGGCGGTCGAAGAGGTGAAGCTGATTGAAAAACAATTGCATGAAGTAATTAAAGAAGATCAAACCTGTATACGCTTGCAAGCATTAGAAGGCGTGGGACCGGTCTGTGCAATACTGATTAAAATAGCACTAGGTAATACAACCCATTTTAAAAATGGTCGAGAAGCTGCGGCCTGCTTTGGTCTAACACCAGTACAGCATAGTAGCGGGGGAAAACAAAAGATAGGCTCGATATCTAAAGTAATAGGAAATAAGAAGCTGCGTAGTGCTTTGTATAAAGGCGCATTAGCTGTTGTTTCACAACTAGAAAAAAGAGAAGTTCGTAGCCAAAAAGATATATGGTTAAAAGAATTAAGTGTACGTCGAGGCAAAAAAGTAGCCGCAATAGCGTTAGCAAATAAAACAATCAGAACGGCTTTTGCAATGCAAAAGCATAACAAAGATTATCAGCCACAATTACTTGTGGCTTAAAAACTTGTCAGAAAGATCGATTGAAATAGGTAAGACCGACCTTCAATAGACTGTTAGGGTCTGAAGTTTGAAAAACTGCTCAACAGAAAAGTCATGAAGGTGCGAATACATTTGAGGCCAGGGGTAGCTCCTCAATTTGAGCCCGTATATAAGCTAGCATCTAATTTATTTCAATTTTATTTTTGACATTAATAGGGAGTCCATATAAGAGCCCTTTTTTATTACTTAGCGTACAAGCAACCTCACTGCTCACTTTTTATCACCCTGAATACGTATGCAACCTGTCGTATTCACCACCCTCTCGCTTTATGCTTGATAGCCAAACACGTCGCTAACCCAAGGAACTATTATGCGCACATTGGCACTGCTACTCATGGCTTTTTCAAGTATCACGGTTGCTCAAACAGCTACCGTACAATCGCCTGACGGTAATATAAAAATAATCATCTCAGACGAGCAGAGTACACCTAGTTATTCTATTAGTTTTAAAAATAAAACAGTCATTAATAATTCCGCTCTCGGGTTTGAATTTAAACAACATGCACCGTTTAGTAACAGCTTTAAAATAACCAAAGTTCAACAACAAAGTACCAACACTCAGTGGCAACAACCTTGGGGCGAGCGACAAACGGTTGTAGATCAGCATAACGAGGTAACTGTAACCTTTGCTAAGCCACAACCTCAAGGTGGTACTTATAGCGTGCGCTTTAAAGCGTTTGATAGTGGCGTGGGTTTTAGATACGAAGTACCAAAACAAGCAGGCCTTAACAATATTGAAATAACCAAAGAGCTTACCGAGTTTGCTGTTAATAACAGCCACACAGCTACAGCTTGGTGGATCCCTGCCCGCGGCTGGAATCGCTACGAATATGTATATAATACCACCCCATTAAACGATGCCGCATTGGTACATACGCCATTTACCTTTAAAAACCAAGATGGTGTGCATATTAGTATTCATGAAGCCGCCCTTGTTGATTACGCCGCCATGGTACTTAATCAACGCCGCCCTGGGGTTTTTCAAGCCGATTTAACGCCATGGTCGAGTGGTGTTGCCGTTAAAAAACAGGTCGCGTTTAATACCCCATGGCGCACTATTCAAATTGGCGAAAAAGCCGTTGATTTAGTTAACTCAGATATTATTTTAAATCTAAATGAGCCGAATAAACTCGGTGACGTGTCGTGGGTAAAACCAGGTAAATACATAGGTATTTGGTGGGGTATGCATATAAACACACACACTTGGGGCAGCGGCGACAAGCACGGCGCTACTACAAAAAATACCAAATACTACATGGACTTTGCCGCCAAATATGGTTTTGATGGCGTATTAGTTGAAGGCTGGAACACAGGCTGGGATGGCGACTGGTTTTTTAATGGTGATGTGTTTAGCTTTACTCAGCCCTACGATGATTTTGATATAGCAGCGCTAACAAAATATTCTAAGCAAACAGGCGTGCAACTCATTGGCCATCACGAAACATCCGGCAACGTCAGTAACTATCGCAAGCAAATGGCAGATGCCTTTGCATTGTATGAAAAATCTAACGTTAGCCAAGTTAAAACCGGTTACGTAGCCGATGGCGGAAACATTAAGCGCATTGACAAAAACGGTATAGCTCGCCATGAGTGGCACGACGGCCAATTTATGGTTAACGAGTACTTACATAACGTTAAGCTAGCTGCTAAACATAAAATAAGTATTAACACCCACGAGCCGATTAAAGATACCGGACTGCGCCGTACTTATCCAAACTGGATCACTCGAGAAGGCGCACGCGGACAAGAGTTTAACGCATGGGGTACTCCTCCTAATCCACCCGAGCACATTGCTATACTGGCATTTACCCGCATGCTTGCTGGGCCTATGGATTTTACTCCTGGTATTTTCGATTTAAGTTTTAACGGTTTAGGCGCTAATACTAATCGCCCGCAAACTACGCTGGCTAAACAACTAGCATTGTATGTTGTATTGTATAGTCCGATTCAAATGGCGGCCGACCTACCTAAAAATTATTTAGCTAAACCCGATGCATTTCAATTTATTCAAGACGTACCGACCGACTGGCAACAAAGCATTGCCCTTGATGGTGCAGTAGGTGACTTTATTGTATTTGCGCGAAAAGAGCGAAAGCGCGACAAATATACCGGCAACGACTGGTATTTAGGCGCAGTGACTGACGAGCAAGCGCGTACTATTGAGATTAGTTTAGACTTTTTAGATAACGGCAAACAGTTTGAGGCACATATTTATAAAGATGGTAAGAATGCCGAATGGAAAAATAATCCGTACGATTTAACTATCGAAAAACGCCTTGTTACTGCAAGCGATAAATTAACGCTTAAGCTGGCCACCAGTGGCGGTACGGCTATTCGTTTTAAAGCACTTTAATCGCTTACTGCGTATTTATAATTTTGGCCAGCACAACTTAATACCAACCCGCTGCAGTAAAGTGGGTTGGTATTATACTTTAATTGGTAAGTAAATTTGTGCACTTAACCCGCCCTCAGGCCGGTTAGATAATTTAACTTTACCGTCATGCATATCTATAATGCGTTTAATAATAGCCAGCCCTAAACCGCTGCCCTCGCTACCACGTGCTGTATCGCCTTGCTTAAACGGCTCAAATACCGACTCCAGTTCGCCCTCTGGTATACCCGGGCCACTATCGTTTACCGCAATAACAACATACTTTTTATTGCTATTAAAATAGCAGAGCACTTCAATATCACCTTCTGAGTAACGCAGCGCATTTTCAATCATATTGGTTATTACACGCTTAATTGCCACTGCACTAATAGGTATATTGCCAATACTAGGATTACCTTTAAAGGTAATTACTCGCTGGTGTTTAAGCTCAGTGTGCACTACCTCTGCCACTAACGCGTTAATGTCCTCACAGCTTAGCTCTTCACGTTTGTGATGGCGTAAATATTCAATGAACTGATCGATAATGCCGTTCATGTCTTCAATATCGTAAATAATGCCTTCACGCAAATAGTCATCTTCATCTGCCATCATTTCGGTGGCTAAACGAATGCGGGTTAGTGGAGTGCGTAAATCATGAGACACCCCTGCCATTAACAGCCGACGATCATTTTCAAGCGCAGCAATACCCCGCGACATTTGATTAAATGCCCGTGTTACAGCAATAACTTCACTCGATCCTTGTTCGGCTAACTTAGTACTAAAATCGCCTTTACCTACCTTAACCGCCGCTTGTTGCAATGCTTTTAGCGGCCTATTTAAGTGCCTAGCAAATAACCAGCCACCTAATACACTTAAAAAACCAATACTTGATAAGTAAAAGGTTAAAAACTCGAGGTTATTTTCTTTAAACCCACTAAGCGGCACTTTTACCCAATAACCTAATGCTTGCGGGGCTTCTACCCAGTATATGAGTGGATCGGTTTGGCTAATACGCACCCGCGCAGAACCATTTAGCTGCTCAGACATACTACGCGATAATACCGAATATTCGCGACTTTGCCCCAAACCACTGCGCATTGCTTCATGCTGAGTCATGACTTCAATACCGGTAATTTCAAAAAACTTATCCGATACTTCATTAGTTACTTCAACACCATCTTCCCAGTCAATAAATACGGTTTTAATTTGCTTAGCCAGCATTAAATTAACTTGCTCAATGGTAGGTTTTACTACGTATAAGCTCACCGTTACGTAAGATACTATTTGATTTATTAACAGCAAAGCCGCCACTAAAAAAACGGTTTGCCCAAATGCACTACGCGGAAATAGTCCCATATAAATTACTTTTCACCATCGGGAACAAATACATACCCTAAGCCCCAAACGGTTTGAATATAACGTGGGCTGGCGGCATCTACCTCAATCATGCGGCGAAGTCGCGACACTTGCACATCAATACTGCGCTCCAGTGCGCTGTAATCTCGCCCGCGCGCTAGGTTCATCAATTTATCACGGCTCAGCGGCTCACGTGGATGCAAGACCAGCGCTTTAAGCACTGCAAACTCGCCACTGGTTAAGGAAATTGTTTTATCGCCTTCGCTCATTTCGCGAGTGGCTAAATTAAGCGAAAATCGCCCAAATTCAATCAAGTTTTCTTCTGCAGCAGGTGCGCCCGGCACTTCTTTGGCACGGCGTCGTAAAATAGCTTTTATTCGCGCTAACAGCTCTCGTGGATTAAATGGTTTTGGAATGTAGTCGTCTGCTCCCAATTCAAGGCCAATAATACGGTCAACCTCATCACCTTTAGCGGTAAGCATAACAATTGGAATGTCGTTTTCTTTTTGGCGTAAACGACGACAAATAGACAAACCATCTTCACCCGGCAGCATTAAATCGAGCACCATTAAATGAAAGTTTTCACGTTCGATAAGCCGATCCATTTGCTCTGAATTACCCGCTGTTCTTACAATAAAGCCTTGCTCTACTAAATAGCGCTCCAGTAAGCTGCGTAAACGCATGTCATCATCTACAACCAATACTTTTGTCGTTTCGTGTCCCATTGTGTTTCTTATTTTTATAATCTATTACCCATTAATATAAATGAAAAAACCTGTAAGCAACAATTTATTAGCCGCTTAGATTGTTACTGAACATTTCAAACTCATTTGTGCGCGTGTTTTATTAATAATACACTCGACAAGTTTGGGTTATTTTAATACCTTGCTCTGTATGAGTATTAAAAAAGAACATGGCGTGAAAACAAACTTAATTACCCGCGAAGGCTACTTACAATTACAACAAGAACATACCCATTTATGGAATGTAAAACGCCCTGAAATCACCAAAATAGTAAGCTGGGCGGCCAGCCTAGGAGATAGATCTGAAAATGCAGATAAAGGTTTATAACCCCACAAACAATACTATTTTTACTTTTAATAAACGGCTTCTACGGCAAATAGACCGCCGTGTGCGCTACTTACGTAAGCGCATACCCGACTTAAAAATTATTGATTATTCGCCTGTGCAAGATGGCAAAGTGTTTTTTGGTGCTTGGGTTGAAATTGAAAATGAGCAAGGCGAGATTAAAAAGTTTAAAATTGTCGGTCCCGATGAAATTTACGAGCGTAAAGACTATATTTCGATTGATTCACCAATGGCGCGAGCGTTGTTAAAAAAACAAGTAGATGACGAGTTTGACGTTATCACCCCTCAAGGCAAAAAACAGTGGTACGTAAATAGCATTAGTTATCAAAAAAATAGTTAAGCTGCTTTGATTCAGATCATATTAACTTTTTATTGTGTAACTTAATGCAATGAGCTATAACTGATTTAACTCAAGTTACACAATTTTAATTTGAGACTCGTTAATTAAGGTCGTATTTATGTCAAACATAGTATCGCGCATATTAAGTAATGCCGTATTGTTTGCACTCTTCATGAGTGTAAGTTTGACTTTGCATGCTAGCCCTAAAAACACACAACTAGACTCAAGTATAGTTACTCCCCACTTTATTGCTTGTGACACTCCTGATCAAACAAATCCCGACATAGACTTTGATTCTCATGCCTATGTTATTAGCCTTAGGGTACTGCAACCACTCCCTAAAGCACCCTACTCTTATTACCAGAGTACTATTTTAGACAAACCTTTTAGCTGCGCGCATCAGCGAGGCCCACCTAGCTATTTAATTTAATAACTTACTTTTCAAACTATTAAATTTTATAACTAAATAAGGTGACTAATATGTCTAACTTTAAAGAACTTCGTATTCAAGATATTTCTCATGGCGTTATTGCTAACACGTTTGCTGTTGAACAACCGCTTATTGATTTAACCTCTCCTGCTATTAAAATGATTAATAACTTTACGAATAAAATACCAGTGCGTGCATCATTCGATACAACCATTGAGCAAGCGCTAAAACAACTTAGTGTGCAACCTTCAAACTTTATTTTAGTCACCGACGAGCAGCATAAGCTAATAGGCATTGTTTCGAGTGCAGACTTACAAAGCTCAAAAACAATGATAATAGCCCAGCGTATAGGCTTGCCGCGCAGCGAAGTTAACTTACACCACTTAATGACCCCGTTAACTAATTTACTCGGTGTAAGCATGCAAAGCTTAAGCTACGCATGTATTGGCGATGCACTACAAACAATGGAGCACCGTGGCGCTATGTTTTTATTAGTGACTACTGCTAATAATGAAATATGTGGCTTAATTTCAGCTCGCGAAATTGCCAAAACACTGCAAATACCTGTGCACATAACCCCTATTGCTAACTCATTTAGTGAAGTACTAGAGAGCGTAGATCACCCCCATTAAAGCGCTTTACAACAATTAAAGTTATCGCTTTGATTGTTACATCTTAAAGCAAGCAAAATAGCTTGCTTTAAGACCTTTTTATTACCCTCCCCTGTGATATTATTCAAGCAATTGACCCGCCAGTTAAGTTAATTTAACTGGTCTTATTTTTGTTTTATAAGGTTTTTGCATGAGCGATATCTCTGCACGTTTAGCCAGTGAGTTAAACGCACAACAGCAACAAGTTGTTGCAGCAACAAAGTTACTTGATGAAGGCGCAACGGTTCCTTTTATTGCCCGTTACAGAAAAGAAGTAACCGGCGGACTAGACGACACGCAACTGCGGTTGTTAGAGCAAAGGTTGTCGTATTTACGAGAGCTTGAAGAGCGCCGTAGCTTTATTTTATCAACTATAGAGTCACAAAAAAAACTAACTGCAGCGCTAAGCGCCGATATTAATGCTGCACAAAGTAAAACTGAGCTTGAAGATTTATACCTGCCTTATAAAGCAAAGCGTCGTACCAAAGGGCAAATAGCAATAGAGGCGGGATTAGAGCCGCTTGCCAATGCACTATTTAATGATGCCAACCTAGATCCAGAGCAGCAAGCTGAGCAGTTTGTAAGTGCCGATAAAGGCATAGCAGATACAAAATCAGCCCTTGAAGGTGCTAAGTTTATTTTAATGGAGCGTTTTGCCGAAGACGCCAAGTTACTCGCGAAGTTCAGAAGCTACATTAGTCAAAATGGGGTTATTGAAAGCAGCTTAATTAAAGGCCAAGAACAAGCTGGCGCTAAATATCGTGACTACTTTGAGCATCAAGAGGCTCTTAAAAAAGTACCTTCGCACCGTGCGCTTGCTATGCTTAGAGCCCGTAATGAAGGCATTTTACAGCTTAATATTAATCCTGAACCAAGCTCAGAAAATTCAGCGCAACTTTGTGCTCAAATGATAGCTGATCATTATCGCTTAGATATTAAAAACCAAGCAGCTAGCAGCTGGCTATTAACTGTGGTGCAGTGGGCGTGGAAAATTAAACTAGGCTTACACTTAGAAAATGAATTTTTAGCGGCTATGCGCGAAAAAGCCGAAACCGGTGCAATTGATGTATTTGCTAAAAACTTAAAAGACCTACTCATGGCCGCACCAGCTGGCCCGCGTACTACTCTAGGGCTCGATCCTGGTCTACGTACCGGTTGTAAAATTGCGATTGTAGATAGCACTGGCAAACTTTTAACCACACAAACTATTTTCCCACATGCGCCACAAAATCACTGGGAAAAATCTGTACGCACCTTAGAGCTACTTTGTCGTCAACATAAGGTTGAGCTTATTGCGATTGGTAATGGCACCGCGTCTCGCGAGTCTGATAAGTTAATTGCTGAACTAATGAAAGCTAATGCCGAGCTTAAACTTAATAAAATTATGGTTAGCGAAGCGGGTGCATCGGTCTATTCTGCCTCAGAACTTGCTGCTAATGAATTTCCTAATTTAGACGTTTCTCTAAGAGGCGCGGTTTCTATTGCCCGTCGTTTACAAGACCCTCTAGCTGAGCTGGTTAAAATTGAGCCTAAAGCCATAGGTGTAGGTCAATATCAGCACGATGTATCGCAAAGCCAATTAGGGCAAAGCCTGATCTCAGTAGTAGAAGACTGTGTAAACTCTGTAGGCGTAGATTTAAATATGGCCTCGGTGCCATTACTAACCCGCGTTTCTGGTTTAAACAAAACCTTAGCGCAAAATATTGTTAACTACCGCGATGCTAATGG
Source organism: Pseudoalteromonas sp. SR45-4 (assembly GCF_014163535.1). Classification (NCBI taxonomy): domain Bacteria; kingdom Pseudomonadati; phylum Pseudomonadota; class Gammaproteobacteria; order Alteromonadales; family Pseudoalteromonadaceae; genus Pseudoalteromonas; species Pseudoalteromonas sp. SR45-4. Next base: position 52,690 of record NZ_JACJDO010000017.1, on the reverse strand, counting down.
TTCGTTTGCAAAACGCAGTGAGCTTAAAAAAGTAGAGCGTTTAGGGCCAAAAGCGTTTGAACAAGCCGCAGGGTTTTTACGTATTAACAACGGCAGCGATCCGCTAGATAACTCATCTGTTCACCCTGAGGCTTACCCTGTTGTTAAGCGTATTTGTGAGCACAATAGCATTGATGTAAATAGCTTAATGGGTAACAGCGACTTTTTAAATAAGTTAGCCGCTAACGACTACATTGACGATAAATTTGGTTTACCTACCGTTACCGATATTATTAGCGAGCTTGATAAGCCAGGGCGCGATCCTCGCCCTGAGTTTAAAACTGCTGAATTTAAAGCCGGCGTAGAAAAAATAAGCGATCTAAAACCAGGAATGATTTTAGAAGGTGTTGTATCTAACGTTGCTAATTTTGGTGCTTTTGTTGATGTAGGTGTACATCAAGATGGTTTAGTACATATTTCATCAATTACTAATAAGTTTATCTCTGATCCGCGTGAAGTTGTTAAAGCCGGTGACATTGTAAAAGTTAAAGTAGTTGAAGTTGATGCCGCACGTAAACGCATTAGCTTTACCATGCGCCTAGATGACGACATTGATACCAGTAATAAGCCAGCAGCTCCTGCTGCGCAAAAGCCACGCGCTAACAACAACTCACAGCCAAGAGCTGCTAAGCCAAAGCGTGATAATGGTAATGCGCTAATGGGCAATGCGTTTGCTGATGCATTTGCTAACGCTAAACTGAAAAAGTAATACTTATATAGCTCCGAATAAATCTAGCTAAAAATAAAAAACCGCGTTAGCGGTTTTTTTATTTGGGTATTTTGATAAAAGCTTTAAGCTCAGTATTGCTTAAGCTACATAACTAACCTGATCTCCGGATAATAAACCTATCTCAAGCAGCTATTTTCAGCGCTAACTGCGTTGAATTTACTTGCAATAGGCCAGCTATTGACGCGTAAACTCGCCTTATTTTCACTGAAAATCTCTGGCTAGAGAAAATAAAGTTAAATATAATTATAAATTCAATACGTTAGTAAATTTCTTAACCAGAGTTCAGGTTAACTATATTTGCGCTGAAAAACCGCTGTTGCTTGCGGGCGATGTCGCCATTTGATAAAAATTAGCAATGCGCCCAGCGCGTGCTTCAACTTGTGTATCGCGAGTTTGCTCTGCACTTTTTGCTGTTTTTTCTTCACTGCTATCATTACTTGAAAGTGAAGCGGCTGCTTTACTTGTTGTTTTTTCGTCTTCATTACTTTTTGGGCTTGCAAGTTCAGCCTGTGCGGTGGCTATTTTTTGCGTGGCATCGGCAGCAATTGCTCTATCTGCACCCGATGGTTGAGCTGGGGCAAGTGCTGCTGCACGTACTGTTTGCATTTTTTCTATGGTTGCTTGTGGATCGCCACTTATAGCCCCCACATCTATTTGCACTTCGCCACCCACAGCGTAATTAGTGCCATCTGGGCCACGCTGATACTCATAACTAGGCGAGCCCGCATGTTGCCCACCCACTGCTGCATGCGCTTGTTCGTGCACACGCACTTCGGTATCACGCGCTTTAAGCTCTTTAATTTGTAGTTCTTGTTGCGCTAACTGCTGCTCTTCTTTTGCTGCTTCTTGTTCTGTTGTTTGGTTTTTTTCTTGCTCGTTTTCTTGCTCAGCATTATCTGAATTGCCTGAACTTTCGTCACGTGCCTCAACAGACTTTTCACCGGCCAGTTTTCCTTTCGCGTCGTAAGTAGCTGGGTCACTGTTACCCGGTAATTTAGCTTTTTCGGCATCACTTTGGGCTTTATTTTCGGTGCTACTAGCCGTACTTGATGCTGGCGGGGGAATAACTTCTCGCAACTGATTATCACGCCGTGCAGTTTCGGTATAAACATTTGCGGTGTTTATATTAATAGACGGGAATGGCGTGACAATATTCATAATATTTAAACGTTTATATCAATTAATGTACCGAGCACATCATCGGCAGTTTGAATCGATTGCGTATTCGCTTTAGCGTTAAACTCTTCAACTTTTAAGTTTACCAAAGCTTCATCAATACGGGCAGGTTTTGCTACTGGCGCAGTAACCGCTTCTTCTGAGCGAGCAGCCGTAAGTTGTCGCTGCTGTGCTAGTTGCGCATCGTCTTGTTGTTCAATACTGGCACGGTTAATTTCTGCGCTGGCTCTTTCAATTCCTTGGCTAGCTCGGTTAAACCCTTCTAGGCCACTATTAAATGCAGATCCTATTGGCATATTAAATCTCCATTAAAATAAATATTGTTTAATTATCGCTCAACTAATGCGCAAAATAAAGCTTTAACCAGCGCTATTCGTCGCTCTATTTTAAAGCATTGATTTAACGGCAGATATAAATTCATTTTTATGAGAAATAAAAGGAGCATGTGACGCTTTATCTAATACTTCATACTCAAACTCAGTATTAAGTGCTGCCATTTGGGCAATTGCTCTATAAGGAACAAGTGCATCTAAACGACCAAATATAGCGCTTATAGGCACAGGGCAATGAGTAAATAGCGCTCGTAAATCTTCATTTTGTAAAATATCTAAACCCGCAGTCAAAGCCTCATTTTCAGGGGCTTTATATTGATTTAGCAATTGTTTAAGTTGTTTTACGTCATCACGAGCCGATTCGCTGCCCATTGCCTGAATAGCTAAAAATCGCTCTATGGTTTTTTCACCATGATTAACAAGCTGCTCTTTAAATTGCGTTAAAACCTGTGCTTTTATACCCGGCCACGGCGCTTGCTCTGCAAAAAAGGGGCTAGCAGCAACAAGTATCACTTTAGCTACTTTTTCGGGCCAATGTTTAGCAATATATAGTGCAAATAACCCACCTAAAGACCAACCCATTAAAATAGAGTGTGGTTTTAACTGCTCACTTAAAAGTGCTGCAGCGCTGTGTAAGGTATAAGGGTTTGGGCATGTTTTACTACTACCGTAGCCAGGTAAATCAATACTGCGTACGTTGTTATTATGAATAAATGCTAGCTCTGGCTGCACTAATTGCCATACACCTTTGTTCATACCCCAACCATGTAGTAACACTAATTCATTTTGCATATTTGCCAAACCTTAACCAAACTGAAGTTTATAATAGCGTTTAACTAGGCGATTGTAATGAGTATATTTATCCGATGAAGCACGCATTTATAAATTGGCTGTTTGAGTCGCATTGCGTACTTTGCCAAGGCCCAGTCCCAGCCGCGCTGGGCTTGTGTGAGTATTGCTTAGAAGATTTACCATTATTTGATTTAAGCGAGCAAAAAAACTTGCTATATCGCCCTGATATTATTGAAATGTTTCCTAACTGCGAATTTGATAAGTTATTTTCCTGTGCGTTTTACCAGCCCCCTTTTGAGCAATGGCTGAAGCAACTTAAGTTTAATAATCAAATACATTATAAAAATGCATTACAACAAGTTATTACTAAACAATTGAGTACTTTTTTTACTCCTGATTACCCACTGCCCGATACCTTTATTATATTACCGCTGCATAAAAGTCGATTTTTTCAGCGCGGTTTTAATCAAGTAACACAAGTATGGCAACCGTGTTTATCATCTTTTAATTTACTTAGTGATTCGCTGTTACGTAATAAAAAAACGCACGCACAATCTAAGCTAACTAAAGCTAAGCGGGTTAAAAATTTAAAAGACGCATTTATATGTACTGCAGATATGAGTGGTAAAACGGTGGCAATTGTTGATGATATTATGACCACAGGCGCTACACTTAATGCAGCCACCCAGGCTTTAAAACAGGCAGGCGCTAAACAAGTGTGGGCTTTTACCACTTGCTTAACGCCTATTTAAAATTTTAATAGTTAGTCGCCACTTACCCGAAACGTGTGGCCAAAAAACAATGCGTTACTAAGTAACCTACTTGTACCGTACCAATAACCTCTAAACACCGGATCGTCGGTCATACCAATTACTGCTCCACGCCCGTAAGAGTGCGCAATTAAGCCTGCTGCGCCGGCAACTTGAGTAACATTTACAGCATCGGTAAAGCCCGCAAGTAATGGCTGCTCAGTATAGGTAAGCACATTAACAAACGGTGTCTCTGAGGTCTCCAGCAACCAAGTGCTATTTTTAAATACAGGTAGCGTATTACGTGGTAATGAAAAGGTAAGTGGGTGAGTTAAATCTACATGGGTATTAAAAATAGCGCCTGCAATACGCTGACGCCCAGCTAAATGCTCTTTATCAGCATAGTTTAAACCGTCGGTTTTAAACGCACTGGCTACTTCTTTGCGAGACAAGTAGCTGGCTTTTAATAGTTGCTGATCCGCTAAAAATTTAGCACCGCCTTTGTGACCCCAAATAACACCGCCTTTTCTAACCCAACCTTTTATGGCCACTTTATCAGCGTCAGATAAACCACTGTAGTTACCATGAGCCAGCACAATATGGCTGTAATTACTTAGCTCAATTGAGCCCAAACGCTCTAGCTCAACAATGGTTGGAGCAACACCCACAAAACGGTCTAGGTAGTACCACACTTCTCCAGCTTCATATTGGCTTACCCCTTTACCGCCTAACAGCAGCACTTTGGGAGCGCTAAGCACCGCCATTGAGCGTGACCCTAAATCGGCACCTTTACTGGTTAATCCTGACGTTATTGGCTTAATAGCAATGCCAAACTCATTTTGCGCCTGATTAAGCTGTGCTATCCAATCACTATTTGTTTGTAACCCTGCAGGAATAATAATACTCCCCGCTGCAAAATTTACTTCTTCGCTGTTTACTGACTTAGCCGTTAATGAATTTAATGCAACACGGGCTTTTACCCCTTGCTGCAGTAAACTATTGAGCATTTTTGGCGCCAAGGTATCATCCCACGAAAAGCCAAATGCATACCCTTCATTAAGTTGTGCAAAGCGCGGTGTAGCGGCTTGTTGCCATGCGTTATCAGCAACTTTTAATCCCCAACTACTGGTTACTTTAGCAAAGGGTAAATTAAATGCATGCGCTAGTGTCCAGCCAGATACATCGTAAAAAGTGTTATCGGCAAAGTTTTTTTGTTCGCTAAAAATAGCTTTAACTAAACGGTATTGTGGCTGTGCTAAAGGCACAAAATAGCTATTGCTAGAATAAGTTTCACCACCTGCTTTTAGCTCTTTTGTTAAAGGGTAAGCGTTAATTTGGTGCTGTTGCAGTAAGCTTAAAAAGTCGTTAACTCGGGTGTTATCGGCTGCACCTGCAACTACATAACCTTGAAAGCTTTCATCGGCTGCTAAATCTATCGCCTGGTTATAAAACTTAGCTTGGTAATCGAGTAAGGCTTGGCGGTTGTCTATCGCAGCTTTAAATGTTGATAAACTAGTAAGCAGCTGGTTTTTAATAGTAAAAGCAAAGCTGAGAGGCCCATTTACGGTTTCTTGAATATGCCCGCGCGAACTGGCTTGTTCAAATAAAATACCTACGCCACCATTTACGTCTGGGTAAGTTGAGCCTTTACCGTAATAAAAGTCATCAAAGCTTTCTTCGGTGAAGTATAGCGCATTATTTTCGTCTAATGTTTTAGCATGATAATTTGCAATTGCTTTAGTTAAGCTGACATTTTCATCAGGCGTAATCGGGTGTTTGCGCGATGGAATACCGGGCTGAAAAAAGTAACTGCTGTTTGGCCCCATTTCATGAAAGTCGGTTAAAATATTTGGTTTCCACTGATGAAACTTTGCAATACGCGCACGCGATTCTGGGTGTTGTAGTAATAACCAGTCGCGGTTTAAGTCAAACCAGTAATGATTAGTACGGCTACTTGGCCAGCTTTCCACGTGTTCTCGGGTAACGGGGTCTGACGATAAGTTCATACCACGATTACTATTAGCCCAATTAGCAAAACGAGCTAAACCATCGGGATTAAGTGAAGGGTCGAGTAAAATAACGGTATTATTTAATAACTCATTTATTTCATTACCTTGCGCTGCGGCTAAGTAATACGCCACCAGCAATGCAGAATTACTGCCCGACGACTCATTACCATGTACGCTGTAACCCATCCATACAACACCAGGCTGCTCTGATGATTGCGTGTTGCTAGGCGTTAAACGCGCTAAATGGGCTTGGCGAATTTGCTCTATATTTTTTAATTTATTGGCGGCGGTAATAGTCAGCATCACTAATGGTCGCTGTTCGTGCGTGCGCCCTATTACTTCAAAATTAATTCGATCACTTTTTTGTGCTAGTATTTCCATATAACGCACCAACTGATCGTGCCTTACATGCCACTCACCTACTTGATAACCAAGCACTTGCTTTGGAGTGGGTATACTTGGATCAAACTCAACATCCTCTGCAAAGTAGTAAGACAATGGTTTAGCTTGAGTTGAAAAACTCAGTATTGCCACCATTATCATTAATGTTATTTTTATTATTATACGCATATAATTTACTCATAAAATGTTTGTTGTTTGCACGCTAGCATTGCTTAAAATAGATGCCAACTTTTTACGCTCAACACTAGCCGCAACACGATGAGCGGGGTATGATATGCAGTATCCGAGTAATTTAGTCAAGTATAGACGGTCTTATGATTTCAATTTCCGAAACAGCACAAGCGCATTTTGCTAAACTATTAGCAGATCAAGCACAACAAACCAACATTCGTGTTTTTGTTGTAAACCCTGGTACATCACAAGCGGAATGTGGTGTTTCTTATTGTCCAGAAGACGCTGTAGAAGACAGCGATATTCGCCTAAACTTTAATGGTTTTGACGGCGTTGTAGATGCAGAAAGTGCACCCTTTTTAGAAGACGCTGAAATTGATTTTGTTACCGACAAAATGGGTACTCAGTTAACACTAAAAGCACCAAATGCTAAAGCGCGTAAAATTAGCGGTGATGCATCGTTAAACGAACGCGTACAACACATGCTAGAAACCGAAGTAAATCCGCAACTTGCTAACCACGGTGGCCAAGTAAGCTTAGTGGAAATTACCGCTGCAGGTATTGCTGTATTACAGTTTGGCGGTGGTTGTAATGGTTGTTCTATGATCGATGTCACGTTAAAAGAAGGCATTGAAAAAGAGATGATCGAAAAGTTTGAAGAGATCACTGGTGTTGCCGACATTACTGAGCACCAAGCGGGCGATCATTCTTACTATTAATAAGCATTTTTAATGCTAAAGTCGCTTATATATAGCTTAGGGAGCAACCCTAAGCTTAGCTTAAAGCGCTTTTTTCGCGGCGTAGCACTGTTTGTGCTAGCCGTGATATTTATTTTTTTAGGCTATTACAATCACTACAGCTTGCAAATTATTGGCGTTGTTATTTTAGTGCCAGCTTTGTTTTTTGCTGCTTGGGGCTACAGCGGTATTTTTGCTAATCGCTTTTCACAAGTACTTAAAAATATTGAGCCTAAAAACCACGATCCCGACCTATGGAAATAAGCCACCAAACTTCCTTAATCTAATAACTGATTACTTGCCTTTAACCTTTGGTACTTCACTATTAATGTTATTCCTCGCATTAGCATAAAGCAGCTCATTGCTAACCATAAACCATTATTCTCCCACTGATGAAACACAGCAAACACACCAAAAAAACCAACACTTGCTGAGAGCAACATACTATTGCGCATTGCTTTTGCCCGGGTAAGTCCAACAAATACACCGTCAAATAAAAAGCAACTCATTGCCAATAATGGCAAGGCTATAACCCAAGGCAAGTACAGCGTAGCCGTGGTGATCACTTCTGGTACATTAGTTAATAGCGTAATAATATAGCGGCCAAATATAGCAAAAAACAAACTGTATGCTAAGGCAAATAGCGCGCCCCAAAACACACTTATTTTTACCCAAAGATCAATATTCTTTACACTTTGCTGGCCTTTAGCATGCCCTACTTTTGCCTCACTGGCATAAGCAATGCCGTCGAGTGCAAAGCTTACCAACATTAAAAAGTTAAGTAATACTGCATTTGCTGCTAGCGTGGTTTCGCCAATTCGTGCGCCGTAAAAGGTCATAAAGCTAAAGCAGAGCTGTAAAATAAATGAGCGAATAAAAATATCACGGTTTAAACTTAGTAGGTTTGCCATTTTTGTAATGCTAAACCAACCTGGTACGCTTAGTTTTATGCCGCGTTTTTTAGCTAATTTAATAACTAACACCACGGCAAAAACTAACGCGGTGTAATCGGCAATAAGTGACGCCCATGCAGCGCCTGCTACCGCCCAATCTAGGTATACAACAAAATATATATCGAGCACTATATTGGTAATATTAGTCACTAATAATAAATAAAACGGCCCACGGCCATAATGCATACCTAGCATCCAGCCTAATAGTACTAAATTACATAAGGCCGCAGGCGCACTAAAAATACGAATACTAAAATACTGATACGCTTGCGTAAGCACGTCGCTATTGGCCGCCGATAAAAATGCAATGGCGTGTTTTATTAAAGGCGATAAGGCGATAAGCAATACGGCAACAAAGCAAGAAAGCACTAAGCTGCGTTTTAATAACGCCGCCAATTGGGTTAAATCGTTTTGCCCATAAGCTTGTGCCACTAACCCTGTGGTGCTCATTCTTAAAAAGCCTGCGAGCCAAAATAATATTGATATAACCGCAGATCCCAGCGCAATACCGGCTAAATAATGAGCGCTCCCTAAGTGGCCAATTACTGCAGTATCAACAATTCCTAACAGTGGGACGGTAATATTTGATAATATCATCGGACCCGCTAACAACAACAAGCTTTTATGGTGTGCTTTATTATGTATAAGAAATTGTTTCATTTAGTATTATTTATCCTTATTAGTATTTCACTGCGCGCTCAAGCAGCCGTTATTTTACAGTATCATCACGTTAGTGAAACCCTTCCGGCGGTAACCAGTGTTAGCGCGAGCACTTTTACTGAGCACTTAAGTTATTTAAAAGAGCATAACTTTAATGTTATTCCTTTAGATGAGCTGATAACTGCGTTGCAGCAAAAACACACTTTACCAGATAAAACCGTCGCTATTACTTTCGATGATGGTTACAACAATAATTACGAGCAAGCAGCGCCAATTTTAGAAAAGTTTGGCTATCCGTACACAATTTTTGTCAATCCTAAGCTAATAGACGAAGGTAAAGGCTATGTAATGGGCTGGGATAAACTCCAAGAGCTAGCAAAAAAAGGCGCACTTATTGCCAATCATAGTGGCCAACACGATTACTTACACCATATGCTTGCAAACGAAAGCGATGCACAATGGCAAGCCCGCATTAAACAAGACATCCTACATTCACAGCAGCGTATAAAAACAGAAATTGGCCATGATTATAAATATTTAGCTTATCCGTATGGCGAGTTTAACAATAAGTTACAAGCCCTAGTAACCGAGCTTGGTTTTATTGGTATAGGTCAGCATTCTGGCGCTGTAAATAAAGATTCTAACTTTAGTCGCTTACCGCGTTTTCCGGCTTCGGGCTTTTATAGTAAATTAGATACGCTGATCACTAAATTGAATTCTCGCGCATTTAATATAACCGCGCTCACTTATGAAGACAGTGTAACGGCGCAAAACCCACCCAAACTCACTATTGAGTTTACTATGGGGGATTTTCATAAAAGTCAGTTTGCTTGTTATGTATCGAGTGTTGGCCAGGCTAATTTAACCTGGATAAATAAAAACACAGTAGAAGTCACCTCACCTAAAGCGCTCAATAAAGGTCGTTCGCGCTTTAATTGTACCGCCCCTGCAATTAACAATGCTGGTAGCTATTTTTGGTTTTCGCAGCCTTGGGTTATTGAATAGTTTTAATTACAGTAGTAAAAAAGGAGCCTAGGGCTCCTTTTTAATTTACTGTTTAAATAACTAGTTTTTATAATAATCAGCTATTTTTTTAAATTCTTGAGTTAACTCTTTGGAATTTATTAACGGCACGCTACCTTGTTTAAATTCAGGTTTAAATATAGCTCTTACCGCCCCATTGCCATCGACCATAGCCACTGAAGCACTATGATCAACTGCATACTCTGACTCGCTACTATCACTTATAGCGTAAATTAAGCCTAACCCTCTCACCATAGGAAAAAGCTGTTTGTGCTCCCCCGAAACCGCTAAAAAATCGGGATTAAAGTAATCAATATAGCCTTTGCGTTTTGCTGGGGTATCTCGTTTGGGATCTACCGATACAAACCAAATTTGCACTGGGTAATCACTACGTAAATTTTTATACACCGCATTTAGTTTAGCCAGTGTTAACGGGCAAATATCGGGGCAGCTGGTGTAACCTAAAAACACTAAATTCCATTGTCCTAAAAATTGCTGCTTAGTAACCAATTCGCCATGTTGATCATCTAAACTAAAGTCGGCTAAAGGTTTAGCATTCTCGTACACTAAAGCATTAACGTCTGGCGGTGCATTATCATCTGAGCACGCCGATAAAAACAGTGTTAAAACAATAGCTAACCCTAGCCATAATTGCTTCATAATAGTAGCCATTTATCTATAAATAATATGATAAAGAGTACCATTAAATGAATAATTGAAAAGCGAAATAAATCCATAGCAGTGTCGTCGTTAGCGGCTAGTTTTAATTTAATCGCTTTATAAATAAAGACCGCATTTAATCCAGATGCGCCGATTAAATAAATTAACCCCGACATTCCTATCAAATAAGGAAATATACACACAATTGCCAGTAACACAGAGTAAGCAACCACACAGGTTTTAGAAAAATCGATACCATGCGTAACCGGTAACATAGGAATTTTAGCCCGTGCGTAATCGCTCTTACGAGCTATAGCTAAGGCCCAAAAGTGCGGAGGGGTCCACGTAAAAATAATCATCACTAGTAGCCAAGGTGCAGCTGCCATTTGCCCTGTTTCAGACACCCAACCCAATAAGGGTGGCATAGCGCCAGCAAGGCCACCAATAACAATATTTTGTGGTGTAGCGCGCTTTAAAAAAGAGGTGTATACAAAGGCATAACCCACCAGCGCAAATAAGGTTAATATGGCGGTAAGTGTATTTGCCCATAGCATTAGCATAATAAAACCTGCCACACCTATTATTGCTGCAAAACTCAGTGCATGTGCCTTACTTAAGCGGCCTTTAGCTACTGGGCGATGACGAGTACGCGCCATTTTGCTGTCTATTTCGCTATCAACAACATGGTTAATTACCGCTGCTGCTGCTGAAAGCAATCCTATGCCAAGTAAGCTTATAAACTGTACACCCATGCCTCTGCCTACATCGGGTGCTAGCGCCAAACCAACCCACGCGGTCAGTACCAACATAGCGACTACTTTAAATTTACTAATGGCTAAATAATCTTGTAGTAAATTATAACTACGTGTAATTAGCGGTAGTGTATTTATAGGTTGTATTGCTTTTTTATCTATTGTAAGTGCCATAACAACGCTCCTTTCTATTTGTAATTTTAGGTTCGTGCTTTTAAGTTCGTGCTTTGAGGTAATAGCATAATCTAATTAAAGTTAATAACAGTATGGCAGCCATTAAGTTATGTGCCAGTGCCATACTTAACGGAATATGCCAATGCACCACTGCGAGGCCTAAAGCAATTTGGCAAAATAAGACAACTAACACGCTAACGGCGCAGCTTTTTATTTTTTGCGAGTAGGCACGGCTGTATATTCGCCACATAATTAATGCCAATACTATGCAAGTAACTAATGCCCAAATACGGTGTAATAAATGAATCGACATACGTGCTTGCTGCGACAGGACGCCAAACTCGTAGTTACCATACTCAAGCGGGAGCTGAAACACACTACTAAGCGAAAATGGCTGAGCATTACTACATAAAGGCAAGCCATTACAATGCGGAGCAGCGTAATTTGCAGCCAACCAACCTCCTAATGCTATTTGTATAATTAGTACGCTAAGCGCCACTAAGCTTAAAGCAAAATAGCGTCTTGCACCTGCATCCCCCCCCATTATTGGCTTGGCGTTTAATCGTAAATATAATAAAGTGAGCAGCGCTAAAATACTAAAGCCACCAAGTAAGTGACCCATCACTATTAACGGCTGTAAATTCATCGTAACCGTCCACATACCTAATGCAGCCTGAAATATCACTAACAATAACAGTAGTAATGGTAATTTAACTGGCGTTGTTGGCGATTGACGTTTTAAAAAAGCATATACAAATAAGGCTAATATGAGCAAGCCTAGCGTACCGGCAAAGTAGCGATGAATCATTTCTTTCCATGCTTTAGCGGTTTCAAACATCATATCGGGATAACTTTGTGCTGCTTGCGCTATATCGGCTTCATGTTTGGGTACAGTTAAAAAGCCATAACATCCTGGCCAATCTGGGCAACCCAACCCGGCATCACTTAAGCGAGTATAAGCACCCAACGCCACTACTATCAAAGCCAATAAGCCCGCTATTAATACCCAGTTTTTATAATTTTTATACATGGCATCTTCCTACTTAGCTCGAACGAGAATAACTCAGTAATTTTTTTAGATCTTTTAATAGTCCTTTTTGTACTAATCTATTTTCCTGTGGCTGTGTTTTAAATGGATACTCAAGCACTACAAGCCCCATATGGTCGATTAAATACAAACTAGCCGGTTGTAAGTTTGGTTGCGCATCTATACTTTTCCACGGGGAGTTGGCAGCTTTTACTTCGCCTATCACGGCTACATCTACTTTATTCTGGTTTTTGCCTAGTGCTATGTATAAATTATTTAGTGCGGCTAATTGCTCACTACAAGGCGTAGTACATCCATTGGAGTAATTTAGGGCAATAGTCCATTGCTTATGATTGTTTTGCGGCCAATTTTCATATTTAACCTGTTGCTGTAAAAACTCACCATTGTTAGTAATGGCGGTAGGTAACCAATCTAATTTAAGCGCGCTGTACGCTAAAATTAGCGGAATAGCGCAGCAAATGACAAACAGTAAAAGGGGATTATTTTTCATTATGTGTCCTTTTTTTACTTGCAAAAATAGCCACTAAAACGCACGCCAGCGCAATTAAAAACCATTGCACCGCATAAGCGTGGTGTTTTTGTGGGCTCATAACAACCGCGGTATAGTGAGGTATACCTATTGCATCGCCGCTACCTTGGCGATACGCCATAAAATTAACTAATAATTGCTGGCTTTGTTCGCTCAACTTATTTAATTCAATTGTTTGCACTCGCTTTGGTAAATCAATGTTATTGGTTTTACTCTCGAGGCTAAAAGCAGTGAGGTTATTTTCTTTTATTTGAGCAGTAAGCGTAAAAGCGTGTTTAGGTAGGGTTACTTTAGGTAATGTATCGCGCGATAGGGGAGCTTTTATCCAGCCTAAATTAACCAAAATGGCATGTGTTTCGTTATTTGGCTTTAACAGTGCCAGTAAGTCATAACCCACCTGCCCGTTATAAACTTGGTTGTCTAAAAGCCAATATTCATCGTTAATAAAATGCCCTGTTAACTCAACTAACAATCCTGTTTTATTCCAGTTACTAGGTAGTTTAAGCATTTGCTGCCAGCTCATTACACCGTGCGTTTGCAGCGTTGCAATAGAAGCTAACTGCTGTTGTTTGTGTGTCGCACGTTCTAACTGCCAAAAACCTAAACGCACACACACCAAAACTACAATCACTACCATACAAATGGTGATTATTGAGCTAAACTTTTGTTCACGCCATCTAATTAACTGCATAAAGGGTCAACCTAGTGATGATTAAAATTTTTATTGTATTGTTGTTATTATTTATACTTTTTAACTTATTTCGCGCTTTATTTATTATGGTCTCTGGAAAAACCCAAGGACGACCTATGTCTCACTTTTTAGGTCGTCGCGTATTATTTTCTGTGGTGGTATTAATAGTTGTTATTGCCGCACTAAAACTTGGCTTTATTAGCGGCAATAACGCCCCTTTAATAACTACAGCACATACACAAATATAAATAAGCATAACCAAACTACATCAACAAAATGCCAGTACCAAGCCGCCGCTTGAAAAGCAAAGTGCTTATCTTTAGTAAAGTGTCCTTTTAAAATTCGTAAAAATACTACCAATAAAATAATAGTTCCTAAGGTCACATGCATGCCATGAAAACCCGTAAGTAAAAAGAACGTGCTGCCATAAATACCGGCATCTAATGTTAAGTTTAAATCGTTATACGCATGAATATATTCTTCTACTTGTAGGCCTAAAAAAACTGCACCCAATAAAATAGTCAGTCCTAAAAACACTTTTAACTGGCCGCGTTTATCACTTTCTATTGCCACATGGGCAAAATGCAAAGTAACTGATGAGGTCAATAAAATTAAGGTGTTAATCAGCGGTAGACCTTGCCATCCCATAGCTTGGGTAGTGTCGCCCCCTGGCGTGGTAATTAATGGCCACACAGCTTCAAATGTAGGCCAAAGCACTTCGTTAGTCATGGCATTGTTATCGGCACCACCAAGCCAAGGCACAGAAAGCATACGGGCGTAAAAAAGTGCGCCAAAAAATGCCATAAAAAACATTACTTCAGAAAAAATAAACCAACTCATTCCTTGTCGAAAAGAGCGATCCATTTGCGCCGAATATAAGCCTTTCCCGGCCTCATCAATCACGTTTTTAAACCAGCTAAACAACATATACAGCAGTACTGCTATACCTGCGTACAAAATATAAATGCCACTGTCACCTTCTTTACCGGCACTCATTACGGTTAGAGCTGCACCTACTGCAATAAAAAATAATGCTACTGCGCCAACAATCGGCCATGGGCTTTGATCTGGTACATAATAATGCTCATATTCTTGCTTCATTTTATTTGCTCCTGGTTGTCACTAGTTAGGCTAGTTGTTATTGGCTGCTAGCCGCTCACTAATATCAAATACCGTATAAGATAAAGTTAACTCTTCAATGTCACTTGGTAGTGCGGTATCAACATAAAAAAGCAACGTAAACTCTAGTTCTTCACCTGCTTTTAATGGCTGTTGATCAAAACAAAAACACGCTATTTTATGTAAGTATTTTGCTGCTCTACCGGGTGATACCGAAGGCACTGCCTGCATTACTTTATCTTGGTCACTATTATTTTTGGCGCTAAACATTACCTCACGCATAGCACCGGGCTTTACCGCAACACTGTACTCTTTAGACTTCACAGCAAAGGGTGCACCG
This sequence comes from Pseudoalteromonas sp. SR45-4, assembly GCF_014163535.1. NCBI lineage: Bacteria > Pseudomonadati > Pseudomonadota > Gammaproteobacteria > Alteromonadales > Pseudoalteromonadaceae > Pseudoalteromonas > Pseudoalteromonas sp. SR45-4. The sequence goes on along the minus strand of NZ_JACJDO010000017.1, from coordinate 37,604 downwards.
CTTTGTGCATGCGTGGTAAAGCTCACACTTATTTCGCGATTTTGTATTACTTGCGTGCTTTGCTTTGCTTGCTCTAATGATGGCTTACCGTTAATGCCGGTAATATCACAAAACACGTCATACAAAGGCACTAACGCAAATGCAAATGCGAACATGGCTAAGCAAATAACAACTAAGCGCTTAAGTAGCGGTGCGTGTATCATTATTTTATTTCCGGTGGTGTTGAAAATGTATGGTACGGAGCAGGTGAATCTACCTCCCACTCCAGTCCTTCTGCGCCTTCCCACACTTTTGCAGGAACCTTGTCGCCGCCGCGTGCGCATTTAATCACTACAGCTACAAACAACAACTGCGATAATCCAAAGGCAAAGCCGCCAATACTAATAATGGCGTTAAAGTCAGCAAACTGTAGCGCATAGTCGGGTATACGGCGTGGCATGCCTGCAAGCCCTACAAAGTGCATAGGAAAAAACAATACATTTACGCTTACCAGCGATAACCAAAAATGCCATTTAGCCAGCGCTATGTTATACATATTACCAGTCCATTTAGGCAGCCAATAATACGCGCCTGCCATAATAGAAAACACCGCTCCCGTTACCAGTACATAATGAAAATGTGCCACTACAAAGTAGGTATCATGGTACTGAAAATCAGCCGGTGTAATGGCCAGCATCAATCCCGAAAAACCACCTAAGGTAAACAACACAATAAAAGCAATACTAAACAGCATGGGGACTTCAAACGTAATTGAACCGCGCCACATAGTGGCTACCCAATTAAATATTTTTACTCCAGTGGGCACCGATATCAGCATAGTCGCGTACATAAAAAATAGCTCGCCAGCCACCGGCATACCGGTAGTAAACATATGATGCGCCCACACTGTAAAACTCAACAACGCAATTGACGCCGTGGCATATACCATGGAGGAATAACCAAAAAGTTTTTTACGCGAAAAGGTAGGAACTATAGTAGAAATAATGCCAAAAGCCGGCAAAATCATTATGTATACTTCGGGGTGGCCAAAAAACCAAAATATGTGCTGAAACATCACCGGATCACCGCCACCAGCTGCATCAAAAAAGCTGGTTGCAAAGTATTTATCGGTGAGCACCATGGTCACTGCACCTGCGAGTACCGGCATAACCGCAATTAATAAAAATGCCGTTATCAGCCAAGTCCATACAAACATAGGGACCTTCATCCAAGTCATGCCTGGGGCACGCAAGTTAACTATGGTTACAATTACATTAATTGCCCCCATAATGGAGCTAATACCCATAATATGCACAGCAAATACAAACATGGCGGTATTGTCATTACTGTAGGTTGTGGACAGCGGCGCATAAAAAGTCCAACCAAACGCAGGACCGCCACCGGGCATTAATAGCGATGATAATAAAATTAAAAACGCGAATGGTAAAATCCAAAAACTCCAGTTATTCATTCGGGGTAAGGCCATATCAGGCGCGCCAATCATTAATGGCACCATCCAGTTAGCTAAGCCAGTAAAGGCCGGCATAACGGCACCAAATACCATAATCAACCCATGAACCGTGGTCATTTGATTAAAAAAGTGAGGATCCACTAATTGCAATCCTGGCTGAAATAACTCAGCGCGGATCACCATAGCCATAGCACCACCAATAAAAAACATAGTTAGCGAAAAAATTAAGTACAAGCTACCTATATCTTTATGATTAGTGGTATATAACCAACGCTTAAAGCCTTTAGCAGGATGATGAGCGTGGTGAGCTTCATTAATGTCAGGTTGTTCTACTATGCTACTCATTAGTTCGCCTCCCCATCGGCATCAAGTGCTGCCTGTATTTCACTTGGTTGAATTACATCACCGGTATCATTACCCCATGCATTACGCTTATAAGTAATTACCGCTGCTAATTGCTTTATAGAGAGCTGTTTAGCAAAGGCTTGCATGGCTGTGCCGGGGCTTCCGTGAATAACAATATCAATGTGGTCTTTTATATCGCCAAGCACTATCGGGCTGCCTTTAAGTGCAGGAAAAACGCCTGGCAAACCTAACCCTGTGGGCTGATGACATGCAGCACAATTGGCCATATACACTTGCTCACCCAAAGTCATTAATTCTTCTTTAGGGAGTGTTTGGTCAAGTAATGCAGCATCTGCTGCTGCTGCTTTTTGCTTTGCTTGTTTAGCATCTGCTAGCCAAACTTTAAAATCGGCCTCTGACTTAGCCTCTACTACCACTGGCATAAAGCCATGATCTTTACCGCATAGCTCAGCACACTGACCGCGATAAATACCGACTTCGTTTATGTTGGTCCACGTTTCGTTAATAAACCCCGGGTTTGCATCTTTTTTAATAGCAAAATCGGGCACCCACCAAGAATGAATAACATCGTCGGAGGTCATTAAAAAGCGTACTTTTTTATTGATCGGTAATACCAGAGGCTTATCTACCTCAAGTAAATAGTTGGGGTTTTTATCGGCTAGGTTGGCAATTTCATTTTGCGGTGTGGCAAGTATTGAGTAAAACTCAACATCTTCCCCCATATATTCGTAATGCCATTTCCATTGTGAACCAGTTACTTTAATAGTGATATCCGCTTTACTGGCATCTTCCATCGCTATTAATGTTTTAGTTGCGGGGACTGCCATTGCTATTAAAATAACAAATGGAATTGCTGTCCAGAGTATTTCTACTTTGGTACTTTCGTGAAATTGAGCAGCAACTGCTCCTTTAGATTTACGATGATGAATAAGTGCCCAAAACATAACGGCAAATACAATCACGCCTATTACACAGCATATTAAAAATATGGTCATGTGTAGTTGATAAACATTATTACTTATATCGGTTACGCCTTTGCGCATATTATATTGGCTATTTGCCAATGCTAACTGCGGAAAAACAAACAATATAAGCCACAAGGTAGAGCTCAATTTACCCATGTGACAGCTCCTTTAATACTGTTGCGAGTGCAAAACAAAAAGACATAAGCTTTATATGCCAATTTGTTATTTTTTATTTTTGTATTGCTGCCGGATATATAAATATATTTTCTCAAAACTAAAGCTGTGAGTTATTGTTAGTCCAGCCCATTAACAATTAGTTAATAATTGAACAACTAGCAAGTTTTAGTTTGAAAAATAATCAAATAATATTAGGGGATTAGCGTAAATATGGGATTTATTTAATTTTGTTCTAAGCAGGAAGTGAGCAACAGCAAGGGTTACAAATAAAAAGACAGCGATAACGAGTATTAAATACTTAAATGATAAAAAACATAAACTTAATATAATTTTTTCATTACAGCGGAATTTTCACAAAAAAAAGCAAAAAAAAGCGCACTAAAAAGTGCGCATTAATTATCTGAGCTATTAAATTATGCCGATATTTTACATAGCTATAACAGCTTAATTGTCACATCCAGTCAGCATTACGAATAACCCCAACAGCTAAGCCTTCAATATTAAAAGATTCGTTTTCAAGATCCACTTCTATCGACGAAAATTCTTTATTTTCAGCATGCAATAATACTTTTTTGCCTGCTTTTTCTAAGCGTTTTACCGTTACATCGTCATCAACGCGGGCAACAATAACTTGGCCATTTTCGGCAACTTGAGTGCGATGAACAGCCAGTAAATCACCATCCATAATACCAATATCTCGCATGCTCATACCATTTACACGCAATAAAAAATCGGCAGCGGGTTTAAACATTAACGGGTCAATTTTACAATGGCTCTCAACATGTTGTTGCGCCAAAATAGGTTCGCCGGCAGCTACACGGCCTATTAACGGTAAACCAAGTTGTTCTGGTTCATCTTCTTCAATAAGTTGAATACCACGGCTAGCGCCTGGTTTCATTTTAATAGCGCCTTTTTTAGCCAGCGCTTTTAAATGCTCTTCTGCTGCATTAGCACTTTTAAAGCCTAATGTTTGTGCAATTTCTGCGCGTGTAGGAGGCATACCAGTGTCTTTAATAAACACTTTAATAAGTTCGAGTATTTGCGCTTGGCGGTTAGTTAATGGTCGCATACAACTGGTTTTCCATACAGTACATTTAACTGTGAGTATATACAGTTATCTGAAAATCGCAAATTTAAATTACTCCTCGCCTTTGCTGCCAAAGATGGCATTGGTCTAAGCTTAAAATTACCAAGTAAATTACAGATAAAATTACGCAGATCACGATAGTGTTAGTTTTACGTTACATTAATTACATAACTACTAAGTTGTTGCTGTTATTAAAAATTAGTTAACTATCGTTTTTGTAATGGGCCTTAACTTCATCAATGTGAATTAACGGAGAGTGTTATGAATATCACTGTAGCGGTAATAATTAACGGTCCTAAACGTAAAGTATGGGCGGCAATAACTGACATCGAAAACAGTGCCAATATGCTGTCTGGCATTATTGATGTAAAAATAATCGAGAAGCCACCACAAGGGCTAGTGGGCTTAAAATGGTTAGAAACACGAAAAATTTTTGGCAAAGCAGCCTCAGAAACCATGTGGATCAACGAAGCTGTTACTAATGAATACTATTGCACTCGCGCAGAAAATGGCGGGGCAGTTTATACCACTAAGCTGTCACTTACCGCCGCCGAACCTAGCACCTGTTTAACCATGACTTTTTCTGATAGATCTGAGTCTATTTGGGTAAAAATGATCTCTGCAGTGATAGGTTTTTTTCTTAAAAGTTCGATGCGTAAAATGCTAAAAAAAGATCTCGATGAAATTAAGCACTATGTAGAAAGCAAAAAGTAGCACTGTATTACCATGCAGTAGCTGCACTAATTTGGCTATCATATCGCCATGAAAAATCGTATTATCGGTTATCGTTTTCAACCTTTAAAGGAGTAACAATGAGTATTTGGCATCAACCTATTACTTTAGCGTTTTGTAAGCAGTTAGACCAAGGCATAAATGGCCAAGGTACACTGATGAAAACCATGGGGATTGAAATAACTGAAATTGGTGATGATTACTTAGTTGCCACTATGCCAGCAATTCCTGCGCACCATAACCCTATAGGCATGGTGCATGGCGGAGCAAACGTGGTTTTAGCCGAAAGTGTTGCCAGCTACGCGGCTAATTTTGTGGTCGACTTCACTAAATTTTATTGTGTAGGGCAAGAGATCAGTGCCAGCCATTTAAAAGCCTCGCGTAATGGCACCTTAACCGCCACCGCAAAAGCGTTTCATATTGGCAAGCGTAGCTCAGTATGGGAAATAAAAATAACGAATAGTCGCGGCGAGCTTTGCTGCGTATCAAAAATGACCGCAGCTGTTGTAGAGCGCAAAGGCTAAGGCTATTTTTCTAGCGGGTAAATAGTAATTTCCATGCCTGCACCAATTGCCGATATACGTAATAATGTATCGGCGTGCAGCGCTTGGTTAAAACACTTTGGCGAAGTGCCCGATTCAAAACCAATATCAAAGGTACGGCGCGAACAACTCAACCATTGCTTAAGTGCAGCCCGCGAGCATGACTCTACTAACTCACATAAGTGGTTAATTGCTTTATCCGGTGAAGATATTTCGCCTGTTACTTCTATACGCGCTAACTGACGGTATTCGTCTTTATCATAATGTAAAATAGTGGCGATTTTTTTTAGGTCAGCTACAAGCACGCTAATATCTTGCTTTGACTCAAGCTCTAGGTCTACATTTAAAAATTGAATTTCCGACATTGTCTGCTGTTTATCCTCTAATTAGTTCGCTGTAAACTTTAACGCAGTTTTACGCTTATACCAAATCAACTCTGCAATATTCACCTTTTTTATCTGAATAGTCGGCTATTTTTACGCATTTATTGACGCTTTACTTACTCTTATTTCACGAATAAAAAATATTTAAGCACCAAAAGCTCACTATTATAAAAGTGCTGAGCTAGCTCCATAAAAATAGCTAGCTACTTGCATTTAAAATTTAACCACTATTTTTTATTCTAAATGTTTAAATCGACTTAAGTGCTGCTTTAACATTTGGTTTTCAGCAATCAACTCATCCCGTTCATCCAATAATTGTAAAACCAAAGCAATAGCAGACCAATCTAACGATAAGTCATGCTGAATACGCGCAGCCTTTTTAACTAAGATCACTGTTGATACCGTAAATTGCCATTCTGTAACGCGCTCGCCCTCAATAGGAATAGCAATGCTGTGCTCAACCAATTCATATAATATGGCTTCGCTAATATCACTACTCACACACAATTCTTGGCTAGTGAGTAAATTGCCTTGTGGTGCCTCGATAATTTTCATTATGACTTGCTCCAATTGCTACGGGGGTCAAAATGGGCTTTTTCGGCCAGCTCTTGCCAAAGCTTTTTGCTAACATCATCACTCAATGCTGGATTAACAATTTTAATCACAGCAAATAAGTCACCTTTGGCTTTTTTACTAATTAACCCTTTACCTTTAATGCGTAAACGTTGACCCGATTGACTATTAGCTGGAATAGTTAGTTGGATTTTTCCGGCTAATGTAGGTAAATTTATTTTAGTGCCCAAAGCAGCTTCCCATGGTGCAAGAGGTACCACTATGTTTAGGTTATGCCCCTCAACGTCAAATAATGGGTGAGGCACTAAGCGAATTTGCAAATACAAATCACCATTAGGGCCATTTGCCGAACCTAATCCACCTTGGCCTTTTAAGCGAATGCGTTCGCCATTAACCGAGCCGGCAGGAATTTTAACTTTAAGCGATTTTTTAACTTCAGATACACGGCCACTACTGTCTCGCTGCGGCAGCATAAACTCAATTGGTTTAACGGTATCGACTAACGTTTCTTCAAGAAATACCGGGAATTCAATTTCCACATCTTGTCCTTTTTGCGCACGAGCGCCACCAGTTCTGCCCTGCCCGCCATGGTTAAACCCACCTGCGCCGCCAAACATAGAATTTACAAAATCAGAAAACTCCTGATCGGCTTGGGGATCACCTTGCTGATAATGGTTTTGTGACGAGCCATAGCTACCGCCATAATTTGCTTGCTGCTGAGCACGGTTTTGTTGATTACGACGTAACACATCGTATTTAGCGCGCTCTTCTTTGTTGTGAATAACTTCGTAAGCTTCACCTATCTCTTTAAACTTTTCCTCGGCTTGAGGTTCTTTACTTACATCTGGATGATATTTTCTAGCTAGCTTTTTATAAGCTACTTTAACCGCTTTATCGTCTGCATCGGGCGATATTCCAAGCACGGCATAATAATCTACAAATTTCATTCGCAATCCAAATCACAAACTTATGAGCTTTCATCATACTCTTTAAGTAACAACTTTTGTTTATTTAAACAACAATTTAAAGTAGATAACCTGAGCTCCGGATAATAAAACTAAATATAACTATGATTCAATACGTTAGTAAATCTCTTAACCAGAGCTAAGGTTAAATACTAAAGAACGGTAAATATGGCTTTAAGTAAACTTTATCTTTTAGCTTCAAGTCATTAAACTAGCCGCTCCTGTAGTTCACGTATGTGATGGATATGACTCGATTTATTTTAGCCTTGTTGGCTTTTTTTGTATGCTTTTCGCTATCGGCTGAAGAATTCACTCGGTTTTCAACCGCTAAAAGACACCTAATTAAAACCCTCCCTAGTAATGCTAAAAGTATTTACTGTGGCTGCGATATAAAAAAGCAGGGTAAAAAACTAGTTCCCGACCCCACTAACTGTGGCTATGTGCCACGCAATACACATACCCGCTCAGGTAACGTAAATGCACGCGCTTTACGCATAGAATGGGAGCATATTGTGCCTGCCTGGGAGTTTGGCCACCAATTACAATGCTGGCAAAATGGCGGGCGTAAAAACTGCCGTAAAGTAAGTGCTAAGTTTAGAAAGATGGAAGCCGATATAAACAACTTGGCTCCTGCTATTGGTGAAATTAACGCAGATCGTTCTAATTATCGATTTGGAATGCTTAGTGAAAGCGCCACCCAATACGGTCGTTGTGAAGTTAAAGTTAACTTTAAACAACGAGTAATAGAGCCTCCTTTTTATGCCCGTAAACAAATAGCCGACGCCTATGCCTATATGCAAAAAACTTACGGCTTAAAAATATCAAATAAACAACAGCAGTTATTTAATGCTTGGCAACAACAAGCGTATGCCGCGCAAACCAATACCAAAAAGCTTTAATTTAAAGGTATTAGGAGCCAGTTTAATATTTAACCTGAACTCTGGTTAAGAGATTTACTAACGTATTGAATCATAGTTATATTTAGCTTTATTTTCTCTAGCCAGTGATTTCCAGTGAAAACAAGGCGAATTTACGCGTCAATAGCTGGCCTATTGCAAGTAAATTCAACGCAGTTAGCGCTGAAAATAGCTGCTTGAGATAGGTTTATTATCCGGAGTTCAGGTTATTTAACGGCACAAAAAAGCGCGCTATTGAAGTAATGCCCAATAGCGCGCTTTTTTAATTGAGTTTTATTCTATAAATATTATAGATCTTGATGCGGGCCAAAAATTTCGTAATGAATGTGTCCGTTATTAACGCCTAATTCTAGCAGTTGTTTTTTCACAAAGGCCATAAAATTAGCGGGTCCACACAAGTAAAAGTCGCCGTTGCTCAGTGGCAATTGCGCTTGTACTGCGTGTAAATCCATAAAACCGGTAAAATCAGCTCCTGCATCGCCTTGATTAAACCAAGTCATGGTTTGTAAACGCGGATAAACAGTGCTTAGCTCATTTAAATAATTAGCAAATGAGTGCTGCTGAGTATTTTCGCAAGCATGCAAATACATAATATTTTGATTAGCAGTATCGCTTAATAGCGTCTCTAACATTGCTACCATTGGCGTTTGTCCAACACCCGCTGAGATAAGTACAGCAGGACTGGTGTTATTACGTAAAAAGAAATCCCCTGCTGGCGGATATAGCTCTACTATTGCGCCTTGCTCTAGTGAGTGTAAATGATTAGACACCAAGCCAGGGTTTGGTAATAACTCTTTTTTAACGCTAATACGGTAGTTTTTACCATTACTTTTTTGCGAAATAGAATACTGGCGGATCTCTTCATATTCACTAGCCTCTGGCTTAACTTTAATACCTAAATATTGCCCCGGTTTATGGGCAATTACTGCTTCGCCATCAATTGGCGTAAGCGTAAAGCTAGTTACTAACTCTGACTCAACCTGCTTATTAGTTATTGCAAACTGACGTGTACCTGCCCAACCACCTAAGTTATTTTTGCTGTGCTCGTATAAAGCAGCTTCCTCTGTTATACAAATATCAGCAAGTACGCCATACGCTTCACGCCAAGCATATTCAACATCTGGCGTGAACTGCTCAGGAATAAGCTCTTTCAGCGTGCCAATTAAATGTGCACCAACAATTGGGTAGTGCTCCGGCAAAATATTTAAACTAGTATGTTTATGGTTAATGCGCCCAAGTGCCGCTTTTAACACCTCTAAATTATCAATGTTTTGTGCATAAGCAGCCAATGCGTTAAATAATGCAAATTGTTGACGGCCGGTATCTTGGTTGCTCATATTAAAAATATTTTTAAGCTCAGGGTTATGGCTAAATAAACGCTTGTAAAAATGATCAGTAACAACCGTACCTGCCTCAGCTAATAAAGGAACAGTACTTTTAACAATTTCAATAGTTTTATCAGATAACATCTAGGTTTTCCTACGTGTGAATAATACCCAATTAATAAAATAGGTATAGGTTAACCACGACGCCCATCAACACGACGCTGTGTTAAAATAGGTGTGCAGTGAATTAAAAATAATAAAAAGGCGATTAGCCACAGCCCAGCACTTAGCTGCCAAGCTAGGTGTGGCCCAATAACAAAAGGCAGTAAAGAGCGAGTAATCCCAGCCACTAACACTAAAGCAAAAGCAACCGCCATATAATGTGGGATAGTCAAAGAGCGTCCGGTATGACCATGAGATACGCGTGTCATCATGGCTAAAATCATCATCCCAATGGTACTTATGGTAATGAGGTGCAATGCATCTTTAAATAAAATAACACTGCTGTAAAAGCTCGCGGCTACCAGCATTAAACCAACACCGAGTGCCAAGTACGAAAAATGCAAAGACCATAACAAAGGAACTTTAAGTACGTTTTTATCCCACCAATAAAAACTGCGGATTAAATGCAGCACAGCAACAACAGCAAGTGCCCAACCTGGGTTTAGCTGGTTAAAAAACAACTGACTAAGAAAAAACACCGCAATACTAAAAACGCTCATATACGGCAGTACTGAGTCAACGTTAGCTGTACGTACCTGCGCTGTTAAACCAAGGCCTTTACTGGTAAAAAATGGCAATACACGCCCTGCTACTACGCCAATTAATAAGGTCATCAGTAATACTGCGGTATCAACAATGGCGAGCGCAAACTGCATTTTTTGTTCAATCAGCATGGCCAAGTAAACAATATTTAACGTACACAGCGCCGCTAATAGCACTAAAAATTGGTAGTTATTTTTGCTTTTAGCGGTTAATAACATATTAGCTAATGCTGCAATAACACCTAGCCACCATGCGAGCTGTAACGCTAACACCGCATATAAATTAAATTGTGCAAAAGCAGGCAAAGACACAAAAAAAGCACCTCGTGCCCCAAGCCATAGCAGCGTTAATAGCATTAATTTTTTGCCACTAATACTAGGTACTCCTGTCCAAGTTTGCGCGGCGGTAAGTAAAAAACCCACCGCAACAACACCTGCAAAACCAAATAACATTTCGTGGGCATGCCATAACGTAGCGGGAATTGTTAACTGCCAAGTTGCACTACCCGTTAAAATTAATAACCAGTAGCCTATTGAACTAAAAGCCAGCAAGCCTGCGGCTAAAAAATAGGGTCTAAATGGCAGCATCCATACTGGCCACTGCGTTATTTGGTAAAAGCGAATATTAGCCGGTACCGGCTGAGATAAATTAATAGGTCGCATTAACGAACTTCCTTACCCATGCCATGCAGTGCGATACAACGTAGTACATAGCTAATTTTTAAAATAGCAGCAATAACAATAGTGCTAATATGTGCCGAAATTTGCACCGGTATAGAAAAGTAATCGGCAAAAGGGTAGCTAATTAAAATACTGGTTATTAGTAATGCACAGCTAGCTGCTAATAATGAGTTTGCCACTCGCAATAGTTTTTTCAGTAAACAAGCTGTCTCAATTTTGTAGCTTGGATTATGTATAACCAAGGTGTTCATAACGGCCTCAACAACTAATGCACTTAACTACCTATTACACTTATCGTGCCAATAAAATAAACATATATATTTCAATGAACTAACTTATCCACCTTTGCTTTTTATGTCTTTATGACCTACCATAAATCAAACCAAAAAACACATAAGAGTCATTTTGACATGAGCAGCGCAATTAACTTCACTGCCGTAGCGGTAAAGCTGGCTCAAAGCACATTAGATAAAAACTGTTTTGAGCAATTACTTACTGTCCTTGAAACAGTGATTGCCAGTGATGCCAGCGCACTGCTTGAGCTACAAGGTGAGCAGCTCAAGCCACTTGCAATTAAAGGCTTAATGCCAGATAGCCTGGGGCGGCGTTTTAAGCTTAGTGAGCATCCGCGCTTAGAAGCTATTTGTAATACTCAGCAACCACTGCAATTTGCCCATGACTGCCCACTGCCCGATCCGTACGACGGCTTGTTGCTAGCAAAAACTGGCGACATTCCGGTACACGCCTGCTTAGGCTTACCCTTATTTGATCAACAACAGTTATTAGGTGTGATTACATTTGATAGCCTAAATGCCAATGCCTTTAACGCCATTAGTGCGCAAACGCTTAGCACCTTACAAACGCTATGCAGCGCACATTTTAAAACGGCATTACAGCTGGCTCATTACAAATTACATGCTCAGCATTCCAGCGCCTTAGTGCAAGAGCTTAATCGCGAAGCACTCACCCGTGATGGCGGCGAGATTATTGGTCAAAGCTCAGCAATACAAGTACTTAAAAATGATATAAAACTTGTCGCCGCCTCTAATTTTAGTGTGTTAATTTTAGGCGAGACCGGCGTAGGCAAAGAGTTGGTTGCACGTAATATTCATTTACACTCTAAACGCAGTGAGCAGCCGCTTATTCATTTAAACTGTGCTTCGCTTGCTGAAAACCTCGCCGAAAGTGAGTTTTTTGGCCATGCTAAAGGCGCTTTTACTGGGGCGGATCATGCGCGCCAAGGTAAGTTTCAGCTAGCGCACGGTGGTACTTTATTTTTAGACGAAATAGGCGAACTACCACTGGTACTACAAAGCAAATTACTACGGGTATTACAAAGTGGCGAAATACAAACAGTAGGCGAAGACGAAGTAAAATATGTTGATGTGCGAGTTATTGCAGCGACTAATCGTAATTTAAAAAAAGAAGTAGCCGAAGGACGCTTTAGAGCCGATTTATATCATAGATTAAGTGTTTACCCGCTAACGGTTGCACCGTTACGCCAGCGTGAAAATGATGTGGTTGTATTAGCTGGTTTTTTTGTTGAGCAAACCGCCCGAAAATTAGCAATAAAACAGCTTAAGCTAAGTGTCGATGCACAATTATTATTAACCCAATATCAGTGGCCGGGTAACGTACGGGAGCTTGAACATGTAATTAGCCGCGCAGCACTAAAAGCCAAGCAAAGCCAATGGCAACAAGCCATTATTACCATAAAGCCCGAGCACTGTGAGCTAAACCTTAGCGCAGGTAATGCAACACAATCCCCACTACCTGCTAATACTACAAACACCACCACTGGCAGTAGCACCAACATAGCAGAGCAAAATTTATCCCTTAAGCAAGCAACCGATACCTTTACCCATCATTTAATTAGTCAGCAGCTTGAGCAACATAATTATAACTGGGCAAGTGCCGCACGCACCTTAAAAGTAGATCGTGCAAACTTAGTTCGCTTGGCTAAGCGCTTAGGTATTTCAGTCAAAAAGTCGCTATAAAACCGTCAGTTCGTCTAAATTAGGGGCTTTACAACAAGTAGCCCCCAGCAGGTTAGCAAGCGATTGATAGTGCGGCGAAAAATACAGAAACACTTCACAATGCAGTCCACTTTTTGCGTAATATTTAACGTAAAGTGGTGCGTTGATAGCCATTACTAGCTGTTTTATTTTAGCCAGCTCTGCATCTGCAAACATAGCATCACCTAAGTTTTTATAATGCCACATTAGCTTACTTTATTTGTTTGAAAATAGGTTTTTAACAGTTGACTAAATGCCTGCACTTTTGCGGTACGATGCACTAAATGATGCGTTACTAGCCATATATCAGTACACCAGATTAATTCATTAGATAAAATGGGTACTAAATTAGCGTATTGAGTCGCAACATTGTGCTGTAACCCACCAATTCCTAAGCCTTTTATTACAGCGCGAGTAGCTTCTGAGGTTTCTGACACACGTAGTTTTATTTGCGGCGCTGCAATATGCTGATCTACCCATTCAAAATACGGCACCCGCGCATTAAAGCCTGCCACGCCAGAAATAAAGTTATGCTGCTGTAAGTCACTCAGCGATTTAGGCATGCCATATTTATTAATATATCGCTGGTTAGCATATAAACCCGAGTTAAGCTGAGCCAAATGCTGTGCAATATAGTCGTCTTCATCGGGCCTTGGCCCTGCACGTACGGCAATGTGCGCCTGACCGTGATCGAGCCGTAAACGCTTTTGCTCTAAAATCATCTCAAGCTGCACTTGTGGGTGTAGCGCCTGAAATTGCTCGCACACATCGCCAAGCACATCCATAAAGCCACTAACCGTAGTTAACAGTAAACTGCCGCGCAGTGTGCTATCGGCGGCCGCAATATCATTATGTAACTGCTCAAGCGAATTATCGATCACTTGTGCAGTACTAAACAGCTTAGCGCCTGTTTCTGTTGCTTTATAGCCACGAGCATGGCGATGAAACAAACGAGTATTTAAGTTTTTTTCAAGATTATTAATTCGCCTAAGCACTGTACTATGGTGCACATTAAGTGCCTCTGCCGCCGCAGTTAAGGTACCTAAACGTGCAACCTCAAAAGCCACTTTAACATCTTGCCAATCTTCAAACTTAACCGCCATACTGTGTCACCTTAAACTTGTGTGCATATACGCACACAAGTGTTGCGTTTATTCGGGTTTTCTTCAAGTCATTTTTTGTTAAAGTAACCCCATATTATCTACATTAACCTGAACTCTGGTTAAGAGATTTACTAGCGTATTGAATCATAGTTATATTTAATTTTATTTTCTCTAGCCAGAGGTTTTCAGTGAAAACAAGGCGAATTTACGCGTCAATAGCTGGCCTATTACAAGTAAATTCAACGCAGTTAGCGCTGAAAATAGCTGCTTGAGATAAGTTTATTATCCGGAGCTCAGGTTACATTAGCCCGAACTTTGGTTAAGAGATTTACTAACACATTAGCAGGATAAACCATGACAGCACCAAAAATTATTGCTTTAGCAGGTAGTTTACGTAAAGACAGCTTTAATCAACAACTGATCAATGAAGCAGCACGCTTTGCATTAGAAAGTGGTGCAGAAGTAGAAATAATTAAACTTGCCGATTTAAATATCCCACTTTTTAATCAAGATATTGAAGAGCAAGGTACACCTGCCGATGTGCAGTTGTTAAAAGAGAAGTTACGTGCTGCAGATGGTATTTTATTAGCCAGCCCTGAGTACAATGGCTCTATTACTGCCGCGCTTAAAAATGCAATCGACTGGGCTTCTCGTACAGAGCAAGGTGCGGTACCTGCTTTTCGCAATAAAGTAGTGGCGTTATTTGCCGCATCGCCTGGTGGATTAGGTGGTCTACGTGGCTTAAACCACGTACGTGATATTTTAAGTGGTATTGGCTCATTAGTACTTGCCGATCAGCTAACGGTTCCAGCTGTGCATACTGTACTCGATGAAAACGGCCAAATTAATAACCCAAATACAGCAGAACAAGTGTCGGCATTAGCGCAACAATTAGTAACCGTTGCCAGCAAGCTTAGCTAACTAGCTAAGGCTCTATTTTGTCGCCGCAATTTTAGCGGCGATAAAATCTACATGAGTTACATATAACAAGCCTGCCACTTTACGTATTACGTACTCTTCTTGCGGATCAATCTCACCATCGGCATAGGCCAAGCACCATAACAGCTCTATTATTTCAATGCGCTGCGCCGCACTACAATGTTGGTTAATTTGTTTTGAAAACTGAAAATAATCTGTCGCGCTATCCACGCTACTGTTTGCATTATTTAGCAGCTCGTTTACGTCGGCATCGTTTAATGCAAAATAGCGTTTTAAGGTAGTTGTTAGAGTATGTTGTTCATTATCATCTAACTTAGCATCTGCGCGCATTACCTCAATTAATAATGCAGCAACCGCTGTTTTTAAATCATGCTCTTGCATACTTGGCTGTTGCTCATCGAATACAGAAAAAAGTTGTTTTATTTGTTTGAACATCACACTTTCCCTTATTGGGTGTTAAACTTAATATAAATAAATAGCGCTTAATACTGATAGTATTAATGGGTATAAAGTTCGCAAATTAAAGGAATTATTTATGCAAGGATTAAACATTAGCTTAGTTATTGGCAGTACTTTGCTAGCTTGTTCAAGCGTAGGCACAGCTTTTGCCGAACAAGCAAAAACAGAAAAACTCTACGACTTTGATAATAAAGTACATTATTACCAAACAAAACTCGACGATGATAACTATAAAATAGAGATCCAGTCAGACGATTACAAACACTTTGCAAATCAGAGTGTATTTTTACTACGCCATGCTAATCGCTTGTGCCTTAATAAAACATTTATGCTTAAAGTGCTGGATGGCGTGCAAGAGTACGAAAGTATGCCTACTAACCCTAGAGCTTACCAACCAGCATTAAGTGTTTTACTACAGTGCGAAGATGAATAATTTTAGTCTGTATATCCCCAAGGGGCTGCTGGCGGAGTGATGGGTTTAGTTAAATCAAAATCCACTTTAAATTCGCGGCCTTGACGAATTAAACGATAAGTAAATACCTCAGGATAAATATACATTTGCCAAGTATTACCTACCGACTGTGCTATCCCTTGTGCAACAAATAATTCTTTTGAATATTGATCGGCAGGAAACGACTGCATTTGTGCAAAGCCAGCATCATTTGTATGCCCGCCATACATAGTTGAGATGTCGTTAGAACCATTTTTATGGCGATGGTCGTGCTTTAAGCTTAAGCCACTGCCCGTTTTAGTAATAATCCAAGTGCGCGATGCATCATCACCCACATGAAATGGCACTTGCAGCTCACTGTCGGTACATTTACGTACATGCATTACTAATTTTTTGCCCGCAAATGAGCTTGGTCCCGCGGCGTTATCAACACTTACCTTGCCTTCATAAGCTTTACCGCAATGTGCAGCAATATTACTAAAAAACGCATCGTGGCTAGCAATAGACACCAAAGGCGCAGGGCTTGCTACAACAGTTGATGAAGCCAATAATAAAGTGGCTGCAGTTAATAATTTCATCACATATTCCTTATAATAGTTTTTAGTACCATAGCCCTTTAACTCACTTAAAGGAAGTAATCACGATGAACCACCAAAGTGCAGGAGTAACCAACAAATGATACTTGCAACTCGCTGATAATTTTAAAATATAAATTGTTGCAAAAAAAATATAATAATTAAATACTGCCAACTGTAAAATTAATAACTAGCATGGAGCGCAGAACCAAATGACAAATTATATAGGCTTAATAATAGTCATATTATTATTGATTTTACAAAATCGTTATTACCTTTCCCTATGTAAATACCTTGCTCAGCAACACCCAAATGAATGGCAAAAGCTTACCCAAAACTCTTTAGATGGAACAGCACATGCCAACCTTGCTGAATCATTTAAAAATGGCTTTTTTGCGACCATAGATGACTCGAAAGTAACCCGTTTTCAAACCTTTAAAAGGATAAACTTATTAATAATAGCAGCCATTTCCGCCGCTAGTTTAGCTACTGCATTTTTATTTTGAACAAATTGATAAAACAATTAATGTGTTGCCGCTAAAATAAAAAAGCGCAGCTTATGCTGCGCTAAATACGTCTTTTTATTTATTTTAACAACTTACTGCCAAGGACGCTCTGCAGCAAGTTGCTGCTCAAACGCGTCTATTTGTGGGTTAAGCGTTTCGGTTACGCCAATAAAGTCTAGGCCGCTTAATAGACGCTCTTTTACGTCTTTGCGAATATCAAAACTAATGGGGGCAAATTTAGTGCTAGTCAGTGTTTGATTTTCAAGATCGATATCGATATGAATATCGTCATGTTGCTCACTTAACACAAATAATTGCTCTAGCGTATCGCCAGGCAGTGCAATGGCTAACATTTGATTATTGCCACAGTTATTGAAGAAAATATCGGCAAAGCTTTCAGCCAAAATCACTTCAAAACCATATTGCTTTAGTGCCCATGGCGCGTGTTCGCGTGATGACCCACAACCAAAGTTGTCGCGCGTTAGTAATATTTGCGCGCCTTGGTAGCAAGGACGATTTAAAATAAAATCAGGGTTTGGCTCGTCATTTTCTAAATAGCGCCAATCATAAAATAATGCGGCATCAAAGCCTTCGCGGCTGGTTGAGGTTAAAAACTGCTTTGGAATAATTTGATCCGTGTCCACGTTGTTTTTATCCAATGGGGCCATTAAGCCACTAAAATAAATGCTCATTAGGCTTCTCCTCTAATATCAACAAAGTGACCATGTATAGCTGCCGCAGCGGCCATTGCAGGGCTAACCAAATGGGTGCGCCCGCCACGGCCTTGACGTCCTTCAAAGTTACGATTTGAGGTGGATGCACAGCGTTTACCTGCACCTAAGCGGTCGTCGTTCATTGCTAAACACATTGAACAACCCGGTTCACGCCACTCAAAGCCAGCTGCTTTAAAAATATCTGCTAAGCCTTCGTCTTCGGCTTGTTTTTTAACTAAACCAGAACCCGGTACAATTAACGCTTCAATACCGGCAACTACTTTTTTACCTTCGACTATTTTTGCTGCTGCACGTAAATCTTCAATACGACTATTGGTGCACGAGCCAATAAACACGGTATCTACTTTTGCACTTGATAACTTTTCGCCCGCTTTTAGGCCCATGTACTTTAATGCACTGCGGATCGCATCAGCTTTAATTAGGTCAGGTTCTTTATCAGGATCAGGAATACACTCGTCTACGCCAATCACTTGCTCTGGGCTAGTGCCCCAAGTAATTTGTGGCTGAATGCTCCTGGCCTCTAGCTCAACAACATGATCAAACTGCGCACCATCATCTGTTTTTAATGTTTCCCAATACTTAACAGCTGCGTCAAAATCAGCGCCTTTAGGAGCAAATGGGCGACCTTTTAGGTAATCATAAGTGATTTGGTCAGAAGCAATTAAACCTGCTTTGGCACCCATTTCTATACTCATATTACACAACGTCATACGTGCTTCCATCGACAACGCTTCAATTCCTTCACCGCAAAATTCTGCAACGTAGCCCGTGCCACCCGCTGTACCTAACTTACCAATAACCGCCATAATTAAGTCTTTTGCAGTAACGGTGGGACGCAAACGGCCATTTATTTGAATTTTTAACGACTTAGCCTTTTTTTGTTGCAATGTTTGCGTTGCTAATACGTGTTCAACCTCTGAGGTGCCAATACCGTGAGCAAGCGCACCAAATGCACCATGAGTCGACGTATGGCTGTCACCACATACTATGGTAGTGCCAGGCAAAGTTATACCCTGCTCTGGCCCCATAACATGCACTATGCCTTGGTTAATTGAGTTTAAATCGTAAAGCACAATGCCAAACTCTTTACAGTTTGCATCTAGCGCCATTAATTGATTTTTCGACACTTCGCTAGCAGCATCCAATGAGCGACTTTTGGTCGATACATTATGATCCATAGTAGCGAAGGTTTTTTCTGGGCAGCGTACAGTGCGGTTTTTTTCACGCAAACCAGCAAAGGCTTGTGGTGACGTAACTTCGTGTACTAAATGACGGTCAATATAAAGTAAATCGGTTTGCTCGTTGATGCTGGCAATTGTATGTGCTTGCCAAATTTTGTCGTATAACGTTTGGGCCACTTGCTAATCCCCTAATCTGTTTTGAGCCGCAGCCTAACGGAGCTGCGGCATTAAAATGTGTTTTTAGTTAAATGCGCGCAACAATCGCTGCAGCAACATCATTGGTGGTATAGCCAGCGTTTGGAAATATATCTGGCGTACCTACGCCCGCTGCAACGGCTTCAGCTACTGCTTTTTCAATGGTGCGTGCAGCTTCGTCTTGGCCCAATGAGTAACGCAGCATTAGTGCGGCACTTAAAATTTGTGCAATCGGATTTGCCACGCCTTTACCTGCAATATCGGGGGCTGAGCCACCGGCTGGCTCGTATAAACCAAAGCCCGACTGGTTCAAACTAGCCGATGGTAATAACCCCATAGAGCCGGTGATCATCGCGCACTCATCAGACAAAATATCGCCAAATAAGTTATCGCACAGTAATACATCAAACTGGCTTGGTTGTTTTACAAGCTGCATTGCTGCGTTATCTACGTAAATATAATCAAGTTTTACTTCTGGGTAGTCTTTACTTACTTCGGTAACAACTTCGCGCCATAGTACGCTTGATGCTAAAACGTTGGCTTTATCAACCGAAGTAACATGGCTACTACGCAGTTTTGCGGCTTCAAAGGCAAAACGTGCAATACGTTCTATTTCTTTACGTGAGTATCTTTGCGTATCGAATGCTGATTCATTTTCGCCTTCGCCGCTGCGCCCTTTTTCACCAAAATAAATGCCACCGGTTAGCTCACGTACACACAAAATGTCAAAGCCTTGCTCGCTAATATCAGCACGTAGTGGCGATGCGGTGCTTAGTGCTGGCAATAATTGCGCTGGGCGTAAATTACAAAACAAGCCAAAGTGTTTACGCAGCGGTAACAGTGATCCACGCTCAGGTTGCTCATCGGGCGGTAAATGTTCCCACTTTGGACCACCAACAGCACCAAATAAAATAGCATCGGCATTTTCACAAGCTGTAACTGTACTTTGTGGTAAGGCTTTCCCATGCTTATTGATGGCTGCCCCACCAATTGCATGGTGTTCGCGGTTTAGAGTAAAACCAAACTTATTGCTCACTGCATCCAGTACTTGCTCTGCTGCTGCCATTATTTCTGGGCCAATACCATCACCCGCTAATACGGCTACACTGTAGTTTGTTTTACTCATCCTGCTTTCCTTTGTTGTTTTAAATCAGACACTTTTTGTGCGCGATAAATTAAATTATAAACACGAACCATAGCGCGTACCGACGCTTCTACCACATCTGCTGCTATGCCCGCACCGTGATAAGGGCGGCCGTTAAATTTAGCAATAATGTTTACCTGCCCAAGTGAACTTGCACCTTGGCCTGTGGCTTCTAAGTTATACTCAATCATTTCTACGCTCATTCCGGTTAAGCGCTCAATAGCAGCAAAAGAGGCTTCAACTGGACCATTCCCCGTTGCTGCTTCTTGTTTAGCTTCGCCATCTATCAACATGCCAATAGTAGAGCTGGCTACCGATTGTGAGTTAGATACCGAGTTAACAAATTCTAATTGGTACTTTTCGTCTTTGTCGTTAATTTGATTAAAGTAAATCATCGCTTCAAGGTCGTAATCGTATACAGTACCTTTTTGATCAGCCAAGGCTATAAAACTTTCGTATAGACTATCCATATCATAATCAGACTTTTGATAGCCTAATTCTTCTAAGCGATGTTCAATAACATGGCGTCCAGAGCGTGAAGTCATATTTAATTGGTTGCTCGGTACTCCTACACTTTCTGGCGACATGATTTCGTAGGTGTTTTGCGCTTTTAATACGCCGTCTTGATGTATACCTGAGCTGTGTGCAAAGGCGTTCTCGCCCACAATGGCTTTATTAGGCTGTACTGGCATATTACAAATTTTAGCCACTTGGCGAGATGCGCGATAAATTTCTTCACTTTTAATATCGGTATACACGTTTAAGTGGTCTTTGCGCATTTTCATGATCATTGCCACTTCTTCAAGTGAGCAGTTACCCGCACGTTCACCAATGCCGTTAATAGTACACTCAATTTGGCGAGCACCCGCTTGCACAGCAGCAATAGAGTTGGCAACAGCTAAGCCTAAATCGTTATGGCAATGCACACTTAAGCGTGCTTTATCAATATTTGGCACATTGTTCATTAAATGGCGGATCATGCCTGCGTATTCGTCCGGCGTTACAAAGCCAACTGTATCGGGTAAATTAATAGTAGAAGCACCGGCTTTAATGGCCTGCTCTACAATGCGGCATAAATCCCAATGCGGTGTACGTCCGGCGTCCTCACACGAAAACTCCACATCATCGGTATAGTTACGTGCTAATTTAATTGATTTAACTGCCATAGCAGTGGCATCGTCCAAGCTCATGCGTAACTTGTGCTCAAGGTGCAAAGGACTGGTAGCAATAAAAGTATGAATTCGACTTTGCTGCGCGTTACGAAGTGCTTCGCCACATGCTTCAATGTCTTTAGCAACTGAGCGCGCTAGGCCACAAATAATTGGCCCTTTAACCTCAGTAGCAATACGCTGCACGGAGCGAAAATCTGCTGGGCTCGATACCGGAAAACCCACTTCCATTACATCTACATTTAAGCGACTAATGGTGTGCGCTAGCTGAATTTTATCATCTTCGGTAAGGCTTGCTTTAAGCGCCTGCTCACCATCACGTAATGTGGTATCAAAAATCCATACTTTATCTTGATCTTGCATAACAGCCTCTCATTCCAATGCTATTTATTGTTAACTTATCCTACCGCGAGATAAAAAAAACCCCGCAAGTGCGGGGTTTTTTATGTTTAGCTCAATGCAAACACACTAATCCCCGCTCACTTGCCATAGCAGTAAGAGGTTCAGTTTTAGTGTAATTAAACGAATAATATGCATCTTGCTTTCTTATTTGTGTCGAGTGAGGCTTATTTTTAACATTACCATGCACAAGGTGCAAGCATAAAAATTCTAATGTTTGTATTTAACATCGCTTTAAACAGAAATAATTATGCGCTAAAGCAAGGTTTGGTGAGGTTTTTTAACAATAAAGCACCGAAAAGTGCTTAAATTACTAAACACTGTAAAGCACAGTGCTTAGATTAACTTTTTACTCTGTTTAAATCTCTTTATTTGTTTCTCGCACATAATGCGTTGCACCACGAGTAATGTAGCGCAATTGCCAAATAACACGTTCAACTAACTCATCGCGTTGTAAGCCCTCTAAATCAAGCGCTTCTGCTCCCGCATTAAATACCAGTGTTACCATGGCTTCAGATTGAATATACGCATGGGTGGCATCGCATTTTGTTTCGCTTTCTAGGTAGTGCGCCAACTCTAAAATAAAGTGTTTAACTTCGCGCGCTACCGCCGCTCTAAACGCTTTTGAAGTACCAGATCGTTCGCGCAGTAATAACCTAAATTGATTACTCGAGTTGTCAATAAACTCCATAAAGGTCACCACCGAGGTATTTATTACGCTACCACCGCTGGCAATGCGTCGGCGCGCTTGGCGCATAAGTTGACGCAGGGTTAAACCCGCTTCATCAACCATGGTTAAACCCAGTTCGTTCATATCTTTAAAATGTCGATAGAAAGAAGTTGGTGCAATACCAGCTTCACGCGCAACTTCGCGTAAACTTAAGTTTGAAAAGCTATGATCGGCACTCAACTGATTAAATGCCGCCTCAATTAACGCTTGTCGTGTTTTTTGTTTCTGTTGCGCTCTAACACCCGACATCAACAGCTCCCTGAATGAATTTATAGCAAATTTTGATTAAAATAGTTTAATTACTCAGTCTAATACTTGACGCCAAGAGTTTGAAATATTATTTTAGCTTACAGTTGTACGCTGAGATAGAGAATTATGAACAAACCACCACTTATTTGGACCAACGTCCTATTTTTTAGCCTTACTTTTTTGGCCGCGATAACGCTTGTGCCTTGGTATGGTATTAACTACGGATTTTCTAGTGCCCACTGGATTGCCTTTGTCGGCTGTATGTTTTATGCAGGCTTATCAATTACTGCCGGTTACCACAGATTGTGGGCACATAAAACCTATAACGCCCATCCGGCGGTTGAGTTTGTGTTTGCCTTAGGCGGTGCATTTGCACTGCAAAACAGTGCACTACATTGGAGCAGCGACCACCGTGTGCATCACGGCCAAGTTGACGACCCAATAAAAGACCCTTATGCCGCAACCAATGGTTTTTGGTATAGCCATATTGGCTGGATGTTACGTGACTATCAAGCTGATAGCTACGGCGATTACAGTAACTGTCGCGATTTACAACGCAATAAAATTGTAATGTGGCAACACAAACATTATTTAAAGTTAGCTCTTTTAATGAATGTAGGCCTACCTCTTACGCTAGGATTACTAGTTGGCGATGTATGGGGCATGTTATTACTTGCCGGTTTACTGCGCTTAGTACTTAGTCAGCACTTTACCTTTTTTATTAATTCGGTAGCCCATATTTGGGGCTCTCGTCCGTACACCGAAAAAAATACCGCCCGCGACAACGGCTTTTTAGCCCTATTTACATATGGCGAGGGGTATCATAACTTTCATCATATTTTTGCCAGTGATTACCGTAACGGCATTAGGTGGTTTCATTATGACCCCACTAAATGGGTTATTCGCTCGTTAGCTGCCCTTGGTTTAGCCAGTAAACTAAAGCGCACACCGGTTGAACGCATTGAAAAAGCCAAGGCCGAAACTTTAATGAGCAAAACACAAGTTCGCCTTGCAAAATTGCCTTTAGCACAAGATAAGCTTACATTATTACAACAAGAATATGATTTACTGCTGAAAAAACTGCAAAATTATTGTTCACTACAAAAACAAGTGTTAGAAGTTAAAAAAAATAACATGGCAAAGCAGTGTGAACGTTCAGCATTAATGGCACAATACCATGAGCTGGAAGCCGCCTGGGAAAACCAAAAGCAGGCATGGCTAGCACTTAATGCGAGGTTATTAAAAGCCTCTTTTAGTTAATATAGGAGTGGCTGTGGCCAAACAACCAGAAAAGAAAAAAACACCCGTGACATACCAATATGATGCAGTAATTATTGGCACGGGTCCTGGCGGTGAAGGTACCGCTATGAACCTTTCAAAAAATAACAAAAAAGTGGCTGTTATTGAACGCCACGAAGCCGTAGGTGGGGGCTGTGTACATTGGGGAACCATTCCCTCTAAAGCCCTACGTCACTCGGTTAGCCGTTATATAGAATATAAAACAAACCCTTTATTTAATACCGGTGATCGACTTGCTCGACTCACTTTTCCTGACATTTTACGCCATGCCAGCTCAGTTATTTCTAAGCAGTCTAATTTACGTAGCAGTTTTTACGACCGTAACCGTATTCAAATGTTTCAAGGTGACGCGCGTTTTATTGATAAACATACAGTTGAAGTAACTCGCCAAGATGGTTCAACTGAGCGTTTAACGGCCAAGACTATTGTTATTGCTACAGGTTCGCGCCCATACCGTCCGCCAGAAGTAGACTTTACCCATTCTCGTATTTACGACAGCGATACTATTTTAGGGTTAACCCACGATCCACATCGCGTACTTATTTATGGTGCGGGTGTAATTGGTTGTGAGTATGCCTCTATTTTTAAAGGCTTAGGTGCCAAAGTTGATTTAGTTAACACTCGCGACCGCCTACTTGCCTTTATGGACACAGAAATATCTGACGCGCTGAGTTATCACTTTTGGAATAGCGGTATTGTAATTCGTCATAACGAAGAGTTTGATCATATTGAAACCCGTGATGACTGTGTAATTATGCATTTAAAATCGGGTAAACGCGTAAAAGCTGACTGTATTTTGTTTGCTAATGGCCGCACCGGTAATACCGACAAGCTTAACCTTGAAGCAATTGGCTTAAAACCTGATAGCCGTGGTCAGTTAAAAGTAAACGAAACCTATCAAACCGAAATTGACAACGTATACGCTGTAGGCGATGTGATTGGTTACCCAAGCCTAGCGAGTGCCGCATTTGACCAAGGCCGTATTGCAGCTGATGCAATTTCCTGTGGCAACTGTGATGAAAAACTGATTATTGATATTCCAGCGGGTATTTATACTATTCCTGAAATGAGCTCAGTAGGTAAAACCGAGCAGCAACTTACTGCTGCTAAAGTTCCGTATGAAGTAGGTCGTGCGCAATTTAAACACCTTGCGCGTGCGCAAATTGCGGGTACTGAAGTGGGTACTTTAAAAATATTATTTCATACAGAAACCAAAGAAGTACTGGGTGTACATTGCTTTGGTGAGCGCGCCTCAGAAATTGTCCACATTGGCCAAGCCATAATGGAGCAAAAAAATGGCGGCAATAATATTGAATACTTTGTAAATACCACTTTTAACTACCCAACTATGGCTGAAGCCTACCGAGTTGCAGCGTTAAATGGATTAAATCGCTTATTTAAATAAAGCTTTTAAGCTAGGAATAACCTATGTAATGCGGTTATTTGATAAATAGGCAATAACGACGCATAAGTGCCAAACACGCCTTATTAAAAAGCCCGCTTACTAAAAATAGTAAGCGGGCTTTTTGTTGTTTAGCATGCAGTAAAGTAACACACTAAACACTCAGTACTTTATTTGGTATTAATTACTTATGGTATTTAGCACTGAACTCATGCACGGCATTAATAAACACACCCGCATTTTCAGGGTCTACATCTGGTGTAATACCATGGCCAAGGTTAAATACGTGGCCATTACCTGTGCCAAAGTCTTCTAAAATAGTCGCTACTTCTTGACGAATACGCTCTGGCGTACCGTGCAGCATTGACGGGTCCATATTACCTTGTAATGCTACTTTGTCGCCTACACGGCGCTTAGCATCGCTAATATTAATGGTCCAATCAAGGCCGATAGCATCACAACCAGTTGCTGCAATTGCTTCAATCCATTGGCCACCATTTTTAGTAAACAAAGTAACTGGTACTCTACGGCCATCGTATTCACGAATTAAACCATCAACAATTTTGTGCATGTACTGCAATGAAAACTCATTGTAGTCGCGCGGGCTTAATACACCGCCCCATGAGTCAAACACCATTAACGATTGTGCACCAGCTTTAATTTGCGCATTTAAGTAATCGATAACCGAATCAGCTAGTTTATCGAGTAATAAATGTAGCGTTTGCGGCTCTGCAAATGCCATTTTTTTAATTTTGCCAAATACTTTGCTGCTGCCGCCTTCAACCATATAAGTCGCTAACGTCCACGGTGAACCCGAAAAACCAATTAATGGTACTTCGCCTTTTAGTTCACGACGAATAGTACTAACCGCATTCATTACATAACCAAGATCGTCGTTTGGATCTAGCTTAGGAATTTTTTTAACATCGGCAAGCGATGAAATTGGACGCTCGAACTTTGGACCTTCACCCGTTTCAAAGTACAGACCTAAGCCCATAGCATCTGGAATGGTTAAAATATCACTAAATAAAATAGCGGCATCTAACGGGTAGCGGCGTAATGGTTGTAGTGTTACTTCGCAAGCAAGCTCAGCATTTCTACACAGGCTCATAAAATCGCCCGCTTGTGCACGTGTAGCACGGTATTCTGGTAAATAGCGTCCTGCTTGGCGCATCATCCATACTGGAGTTACATCAACAGGTTGTTTTGCAAGTGCACGTAAATAACGGTCGTTTTTTAATTCGCTCATAGCGTAAAATAATCCTAATGCTTATAGAAATTGAGCAAGATTGTACCACCATATTCATTACCTCTCTATCGCTAAGCGATTAAATTGACAGCAACAGGAGGTAGATCAAGATGTTTTTAGTTTTTAGCTGCTTTTGACTATTAAACAAGCAAACAGCAGCAACATTTAAAACTTTTAATTAATATGTTTGCAACATACTTAAATCTTTGGTATTGTTTATCCCGCGTTAACAAAAACAATAATAAAAATCTTAAAACAATAAAAATAAAAGTTTTAAAATAACAATAACAAAAATCTTCTCATAAAAATAAGAAAGCTTGTTACAACAAGCCATAGAAAAAAATTAAGCCACCGTAACAGGTGGTTTTTTCTTGCCTGCAATAAATTATCAATTCCCTACAAATAAAATAAACTGCTTCTAGATCATCTATTTTACTAGTTGATATACACATCAATTAACTATATCTTGAGGTATAAACAATTTTTACTTTTAACTAAAAAACCAACCCAGCTTAGGAGAACGATTATGCTGACGCGTGTAGAAAATGCTCAACAAAAGTGGGGGGGTAGCCATACTGTAATTGATAAATGGCTAAACGAGCGACAACGCCTCATTGTGCTTTATTGTAAGCTAGCTGGGTTTTCACCTTCTGATAAAAAAGATCATGCCCTGCCTGAACCACAACAAATTGAAACGTTTTGCCAAATTTTAATGGATTACTTATCTGCCGGTCACTTTGAAATATACGATGACATTGCTAAGGCTTGTGAAAGTAAAGGCCCAGAAAGCCAATTGCTAGCAAATGCTATTTACCCAAAAATAACAGATACCACCGACATTGCGCTAGATTTTAACGATAAATACGCTGAAGTTGATAAAGAAGATTTACTAGTAGGCTTTGACAATGACTTATCTGTTCTTGGTGAAGCACTTGAAGCGCGCTTTGCGCTAGAAGATGAGCTTATTGATAACTTATTTGCTAATCATACGGATTAACAAGCGCACCGTTATTTATACGCATTAAAAAAGGGACTTAAAGTCCCTTTTTGTATATGTAGGCTAAATTATTTTTAGCTTATATCTTATTTACTCTGCTGCTGCATCTGCATCGCTTTGAATTTCTAATAATTCCACTTCAAATACAAGTGTTGAATTAGCAGGAATTTTACCTAAATCACGGTCGCCATAAGCTAGCTCAGAAGGAATTGTAAATTTATATTTAGAACCAACAGGCATAAGTTGTAAACCTTCAGTCCAACCAGTAATTACACGGTTAAGAGGGAAAGTTGTTGGCTCGTTACGTGAATATGAGCTATCAAATTCAGTACCATCTAAAAGTGTGCCTTTATAATGTACTTTAACTACATCAGTTGCAGCTGGTTTTTCGCCATCACCTTGAGTAATCACTTCGTACTGTAAGCCAGACTCAGTAACAGTAACGCCTTCTTTTTTAGCGTTATCAGCTAGGTATTTTACACCCGCTTCTTTGCTTTTTTCAGACTCTACTTTTGCTTGTGCTTCTTGCTTAGTACGCACTGATGTATCTAACTCAGTTAACACTTCGCGAATTTTTTCTTCGTCAATTTTTGCATTACCAGCAAGTGCATCTTCAAAACCACGAATTAACAGCGCTTGGTCTAGTTCAATACCAATTTCTTTTTTATCGGCTAAGTCTTTATTTAAAAAGTTACCTACCGATGCGCCAATACCGTATGCTTGTTGCTGCGCTACAGTGTCTAGTTTAACTTCAGCTTGCTCTTTTTTTGCTTCTTGATTACATGCTGTAAGCGCTAAAACTGACGCTGCAATCAATGACAATTTAATCGTCTTTTTCATTTTAAATCTCCGACACACTTTGCAGTTGCCATTTATTGTATTATTACTAGTTAAAGATTAACGACCTACATGATAGGCTGCTTGTTTAATAACTAAAATTTACGTTGTTAGCTAAACTAAAAACATATCCAGTGATTAGACAAACAACCTAGGCCTTCAACGAGACCTAGTCTAACCTCTCAATCACTAAGAGTTAAGAGGAAATGCTTGTAATATGCCGTTATTTCGTACTTTTTTTATCGTGTTTTGCTGTTTATCGGCCATCGCCTGTAGTGATGAAAAACAACAAGCTGTTGCCAGTTATGAACATGCTGCACAAGGCGCGTTTTCATCGGCGCTATCGCATGATGGTAAATACAGCTTAGTCTCCTCCATTAACCATGGGGTCGCGCTGTGGGATAATCAACAGCAAGCACTTAAATACCAATGGTTTCAGCAACAAGCCCAAGATAGCTTGGTTTATGCCGTTGCGATCGCTTTTGACAACAGTGTGGCTGTTACCGCCGAAAAAACCACCTTTGCGGTATGGGATATTGCCACCGGCGAAAATAAAGGTTACTACAAAATACAAAAATCCAGTATTCGCGATATTGCTATAAGCAACCAAGGCCGTAGCGTACTATACGGGCGCAGCGATGGCGTAGTGGTGTTTATTAACCTTGAAACTGGCCGCCGTATTGAGTTTTTAGGCCACCAAGAAAAAGTAAACACGGTCGATCTTGCCCCTAACGGGCGCTATGCTTTAAGTGGTTCAAACGATTACGTTGCTTACTTTTGGGATACGCGTACAGGGCAAGTGATTCATCGCTTTAACCACCCTACTCGTGTTACTCAAGTTACGCTTGACCCACAAGGTCGCTATGCATTTACGGCCGACAGTATGGCACAAGCAAATGTATGGAAGCTCACTACAGGTGATCTTGTAAGTAAACTGAAGTATATTGCGCGTCAGAAAATTTTTACGGCGGTACGCTTTAACGATCAAGGTGATTTGCTAGCAACTGGGTCGCCTAATAAACGCATTGATTTATGGCAAATATCGAGCGGTGAAAAAATTCAAACTTGGCAAGTGACACCACGCGAAGGCAGTAAGCCTAAATCGGCCGTGGTGCTCGATGTAACATTTACAGATAACGGCAGGTCGTTATTAACCGAAAGCTCCAGCGGTATCGCAGAGCGATTTATTATACGAGAGAATAATGAACACAATTGAACATCGCTTAATGGAACTTGAGGCCAAAGTGGCTTTTCAAGACGAAACAATTGATATTTTAAATGACGAAATAAAAGTTCACCAGCAGCTGTTGGCAAAAATGAAACGCCAAACAGAGCTACTGGCTGAAAAAATTAAAGAATCGCAGTCATCATCATCGATGATGTCAAACGAACCTGAGCCACCGCCGCCGCATTATTAATATGCAGCTATGCAGCAAAGGATTTAATCTCCTGGTTTAAACACGCCTATAACTTGTTCAAACTGGCGTGTTGACGCCTGCACAGCCTGTTCTGGCTGTGCCATTTTATGGCCGCACTCTACACATTCTACTTTTTCTACATCATGCTCTTTGTAAAGCATTAACCTATCCATGGCTTTACATTCAGGACATGTTGCCCCAGCTATAAATCGCTTTTTTTGTTTCACGAGATTTTTCCCACAGTTTGACCTAATGTTATTTTATCGTATTACGTGATGCGTTGATACGGTTGATATGCCCAATACGATCCGTGTTATCATATTGGCAATTCAATTAGGGCACAGTAAAGTAACGCATTTATGATCCAAATCTCAGAAATAGAACTTCTTCGTGGCGGTAAAGCTTTATTAAAAAATGCATCTGCTACGTTATTTCCAGAGCATAAAGTAGGCCTAGTAGGCGCTAATGGTTGTGGTAAATCAACCCTATTTAGCCTCCTCAAAGCAGAGCTACAGCTCGATGGCGGTAACTTTACTATACCTAAAGACTGGTCTATAGCGTCAGTAAAACAAGAAACTCCCGCACTGGAAATAAGCGCAATAGACTATGTACTACAAGGTCATCCGCAGTATTACGCCATGCGTATCGCACTGCGTGAAGCCGAGCAAGCTAACGATGGCGATGCACAAGCTAAAATACATATTCAGCTTGAAAACATTAAAGGCTACAGCATTGAATCAACCGCTGGTGAGCTATTACATGGTTTAGGCTTTGCTAATAACTTAATAGAAAACCCGGTAAGTTCATTTTCGGGTGGCTGGCGTATGCGCTTAAATTTAGCCCAAGCGCTTATTCGCGATGCCGACCTGTTATTACTTGATGAGCCCACTAACCACCTTGATTTAGACGCAGTATATTGGCTTGAACGTTTTTTACGTGCTTATACTGGAACTTTAGTACTGATATCGCATGACCGTGAGTTTTTAGATGCCGTAGTTGATCAAATTTGGCATATAGATAAACAACTTATCAACGTGTACAAAGGCAACTACTCGCAGTTTGAGCGTCAAAAGGCCGAGCGCATGCTACAGCAGCAAGCCATGTTTGATAAGCAACAAGAGCAAATTGCTCATCTAGAACAGTTTATAACTCGCTTTAAAGCAAAAGCCAGTAAAGCTAAGCAAGCACAAAGCCGCGTGAAAGCACTTGAGCGTATGGAAAAATTAGCTCCAGCACATGCCGACTCGCCATTTAACTTTGAGTTTGCCGAGCCAAAAGCATTACCAAACCCACTAATGACAATAGATAAAGCCAAAGCGGGATATGGTGATGTCACCATTTTAAATAATATAGAATTAAACTTAGTACCAGGCAGCCGCATTGCTTTACTTGGCCGAAATGGCGCGGGTAAATCAACGCTAATTAAACTGCTTTCGGGTGATTTAGAGCCTCAAGCTGGCGAAGTTATTCAGCACCATGGGCTAAATATTGGTTATTTTGCGCAGCATCAACTTGAATCTCTTGATTTAAAAGCCAATGCAATAACACATATACAACGACTTAACCCAAAGGCTACTGAGCAATCACTGCGTGATTTTTTAGGCGGATTTGCCTTTATTGGTGATAAAGCGCTTGAGCCAGTAGCACCCTTTTCGGGGGGCGAGAAAGCACGTTTAGTACTTGCCATGCTGGTATATCAAAAGCCAAATTTATTACTACTCGATGAGCCAACCAACCACCTTGATTTAGAAATGCGCCATGCACTTGTTATGGCACTGCAAGGCTTTGAGGGCGCTATGGTTACTGTATCGCACGACCGCCATATGCTTAAAAACACCGCCGATGAATTTTACTTAGTAGATGACGGCAAAGTAACTCAATTTGGTTACGACTTAGATGCGTATTACCAATGGCTGCTTAACGCCAATAAAGAAGCGACTAAAACAGAGCAAAGTGACGAAGTAAAAGCTAATTCAGGTATTAACCGTAAAGAGCAAAAACGCCTTGAGGCCGAATTTAGAAAAGCCACGCAACCGCTTAAAAAACAAATTGAAAAGCTCGAAAAGCAACTCGACAAATACGCTGCAGAGCTCAATGAGGTTGAAGTAGCATTAGGTGATAACGAGCTATATTCTGATGACAATAAAGCCAAGCTAAAAGAGTTACTAGCCAAGCAAGCCACACTTACACCTAAGCTTAACGACATTGAAGAAGCGCTCCTTATGGCGCTAGACGAAATGGAACAAAAAGAGCAGGCGTTCGCCGATGAACTTGCTCAATAGCGACCATTTTTGGCAATTTTCCTGCACTTTGTACGCCAAGCCAGTGCAACAACAAACCTTGCTGGAGTTACAAAACCAGCAAGGTAAAAACGTTAATTTGTGTTTATTACTCTTGTATTTAGATTCACTAAACTTAGTTGTAAATAGTCAGCAGCTTGGAGTATTAACACAAGTTGTTAATGAGCTCGATAATAACGTGATGCAGCAACTACGCGCAGCACGCAGTTATTTAAAAGTACACCAACAAGCTATTACTGACTATGCAAACATACGCAAAGAGCTGCTTAGCGCTGAGCTCAAGCTTGAAAAGCAGCAACAGCAAATGCTAATAAATGCAGTAAATGAATGTGAATTGGTAAAGTGTACCGAGCCAAATAATATTGAATTATATTTAAAGGCCAGCTTTTAGGTACAAAGCGCCAGAAAAAACAACTCGCGCATATTTCAATACTTATGAGTCCTGCCCTCTTTTACTGCTCATTCTTTTCTCTTTGTGCAAAAGATCTTTAAGTGACTTATACACAAACAGGTTAAAAGGCGCTGCGCTTTTATAGGGAAAAATTAAAACCTCTTTAATCCTTATATTCTCAGTGGTCAAAGCTGTTTTCACCTGCTCCCTTTACCCATCTGTTAAACCTAATACCTTCTTCTCAAAACATGATCCAAATCAACTTCATATCGCTCATTATTTCACTTAGGTAAATAACTTGATCTTGATCATAACTGTATCCCTAAACCCAGCTTATGATTAACCCATAGACATTAGGAGGCAAGTTATGGACGTATTCTTCAGAGATTTTTTTACCGACCCAGTACTGTTCTTATCGTTTGGTTTTCTGGGGATCGTTATTAGCTTGTGCCTTTTCTTTGTATACTACTTTATTAAGAAAGTACAAGAAGCAGAAATTCCTGACCAAAATTAAGCACGACGCACAAAGCGCCTATCAGTTTACTGATTAGGCGCTTTTTATTTTCCTAGCCGAAAAATTTGCTACACTAGCGCCTCGTTTATTGCAAAGTGCGTAGTACAGACATGATCCCTAAGTTCAAACCCGCATGGTGGATGACCAACCGACACGTTCAAACCATAATGCCGCGTTTTTTTCGCCCTTTTCACCATACTCGCTACGAACTTGCGCAACTTGATACACCCGATGGTGATTTTATTGAGCTTGCTTGGTCACTCCCGCATAACGAAAAAGCACCACTCGCAGTGGTACTTCATGGACTTGAAGGCAATATCAACAGTTTTTATGCCAAAGGCATGATGAAGGCATTAAAAAAGCAAGGCTTTGCTGTCGTATTGATGCACTTTAGAAACTGCTCAACCGAAGTAAACCGCTTACCAAGAGCCTACCATAGTGGCGACACCGCCGATTTAGCTTTTTTTATAAATCATTTAAAACAACAGTTTCCAAATCGCCCTATTGTAGCGGTGGGTTTTTCATTGGGTGGTAATGTACTGGCTAAGTATTTAGGCGAAGAAAACATTCACTGCCCACTTAGTGCAGCCGCCGTGATATCTGCGCCCTATGATTTATCATCATCTAGTGATGTTATTCGTAAAAGCTTAGGTAAAATTTATCAAAAATATTTGCTCGATCGAATGAAAAAGTCGATGCAACGTAAATTACCGCAAATTAAACAGCAGATACCGATCACCACTGATCAATTAATGGAAATTGACGATTTATTAGAGTTCGATAACCAGCTTACAGCACCGTTGCATGGCTTTGAGAATGCACACGATTACTACAAAAAAGCCAGTGCTATGCCATATTTAAAACATATAGCGGTGCCAACATTAATTATTCATGCCAAAGACGATCCTATGCTCTCTATAAAGGCCGTACCAAGTAGGCAAGATGTGAGTGAGCATGTTACGCTGCGCATCTCTGACAAAGGCGGGCATGTGGGCTTTATTAGCGGTAAAAATCCATTTAAGCCGGTATTTTGGTTAGAGCAAGCGGTGCCAAGTTATTTTGGCCAATATGTATTAAATAAAACCAACTAAGAGTCAGTATGATCATTCCTTACGAGCAACTTGATAAAGACACCTTATACAACCTAATAGAAAGCTATGTACTGCGCGAAGGCACTGATTATGGCGAAGTAGAATCCAGTATTGAATCGAAAGTAAACCAAGTAAAGCTGCAGCTTAAAAGTGGTGAAGCTATGGTATTTTTCTCAGAACTACATGAGTCGGTAACTATCATTTCCAAAGGTGAATTTAAAGCGCTGCAAAGTGAAGAGCATCAGGCACAATCGTTTGATTAGATACAGTTAACTTTGTAGCACTTGTAACTTTTGTATTGAAAGTACACAATGGCTTTTTACCCAAAGAGCCATAAAATGATAAAACTCAGCACTCTAGTGGTAGCCATATCACTAGCATTAAGTAGTCAAGCCAATGCAACAACAATAACCGCATCAGATAAAGCAATTAAGCTGGCAAAAGACACAATTTTAATTGATACCCATATTGATGTACCTTACCGTCTACACGACAAATGGGCCGACGTTACCAAAGCCACCGACGATGGTGACTTTGACTACCCTCGTGCTATACAAGGCGGTTTAAATGCCCCATTTATGTCGATTTACATTCCTGCTCACTTAGAATTTGAAGGCAAAGGTAAAAGCTATCAACTTGCTAATTTACTTATTGATAGTATGGAAGCAATCGCACAACGTGCACCCGACAAATTTGCAATTGCCAGCTCAACTGCCGATATAGAAGAGCAGTTTAAGCAAGGTAAGCTTTCGATTGCTATAGGCATGGAAAATGGCTCACCTATTGAAGGTGATATGAAAAATCTACAACACTTTTTCGACCGTGGTGTGCGTTATATTACCCTTGCTCATTCGCAAAGCAATCATATTTCTGACTCGTCATACGACATTCGCCGTAAATGGAAAGGATTAAGCCCTTTTGGTAAAAAGCTAGTTACTGAAATGAACAACATTGGCATGTTAATCGACGTTTCGCACATTTCTGATGATGCGTTTTATCAGGTAATAGAACTCTCTAAAACACCCGTTATAGCTTCGCATTCATCGCTACGCAAATACACACCCGGTTTTGAGCGTAATATGAATGACGACATGCTACTGGCGCTGAAAAAGAATGGCGGGGTTATTCAAATTAACTTTGGCTCAAGCTTTGTTACTGCTAAAGCAGGTAGTTGGGGCAAGCAGCTAAAAAGTACAAAAGAGTCTGCAAAAAAAGAAGGCACCAAATTAAGTAATGATTTTGATGCTGCATATCGCGCTAAAAACCCCTACCCATTTGCAAGCTTAGAGCAAGTGCTTGATCATATTGATCACGTTGTGAAGTTAATTGGTATCGAGCATGTTGGTATTGGCTCTGATTACGACGGTGTAGGTGACTCACTGCCTATCGGCTTAAAAGATGTGTCTAGCTACCCAAACCTTGTACAAGGCTTAATGGATAGAGGCTACAGCGATAGCGATATTAAAAAGATTTTAAGCGGCAATACGCTAAGAGTGTGGAAGCAAGCTGAGCAATACGCAAAATCTCATTAAGCTTTACGCGCTAGGCTTAGGTCTAGCGCTTATAGCCACTTTAAACACCGTATTTCGCCACTCACGCCCCGCATTCTTAATTAACCCGTATATTTAACCCTCATTTAACACACTTTTTAACAGACTTATATTTCGAAAACAGATAAATTACCCATTTTAGAGGCTGATTATTTTATGACTATAAACAAAGGAACTATTGCGATTGCTATAGCAACACTTGCCTTGGTAATTTCATGCTACGGAACATTTTTTAAAGATCAGGCCAGTTCGCTTAATAAACCCAACCAGCAACAGCTAAGCTCCACAGTTTCTATTAGTACTCCTGCAGAATACCAGCAATCAAATGAAACCCTAATTGACGAACTAAGCAAGAAAGTAAGTTCGCTACAACGCAAAATAGCAAACTTAAAACTGCACGCTCATGACTCTTATCAAGAACAAGATACCGACGAATTTAAGGAGCTTGTTCTTGACGTACTAGAGGAAAAACAGCAGCAAGAAGATGAAAAACGACGTGAGCAAAATCCTCTTTATAGCTTTTATGCAGATTTACCAGAAGACTATGATTTAAGGATCAAATCAGAACCTGATTATGCTAAACAAATAAACTCTCAATTAAGAGAGCAAACTTTAGATCCAAGCATCTCTGATTTAAATAGGTTAGCTGCACTGAGCCAACTGCAAATGAATATGTATATTCTAAATAAATCTACTATGCCTGAGTATGACTATGAAGTAGTAGGTAACATTTTAAATTTAGCGAACAACAGTAGTAACGAAAAATTTAAAATTCAAGCTGTTGAGCTATCAACTCAAACACCGGTACTTGATTACCGCCTTGCAGAGCAATTTACAAACTTGTTAGAGCAAGACACGAATGATTATATCCGTCGCTTAGCTGCACAAGGGTTGATGGCGCAATACTACCAAGCTCAAAATAAACAAGATGGCTATACAAAGCAAATGGCGCAACATCTACTTTCAGTTTATGACAATACCTCTGACAATGCAGTCAGGGCAACGCTTGACGAAATGATGGGTAACCAAGACATGCTTGATGAATTACGTAAGAATGCTGGTTACTAACTAAGTTCATACTCCTACTTTGTTACAGCGATAACATTAATAATTACACTTTACCTCAGGCATAAAAAAACCGAGACTGAGCTCGGGTTTTATTAATGCTTAATGCATTACAACTAATGATTACTCTACGATAGTTGCTACAAAGCACCGATGCCTAAGTAAGTGCGCTACCTTCATGCTTTATCCTCTGAGTTCGATAAAACTCAACCCATGCTACGATGATCAAATTAATACCGCTTTGCTCTGCCTGAAGCCTCGCACCTAATACCTGAAACCTGTATTTTTCTTGAGACATTAAAAAGCCCGACGCTAAGCTCGGTTTTTTTCGTATTAATTAGCTAGGCTAATTATTACTCGTTGAACGTTGCTACAAAGCACCTACCCCTAAGGTAAGAGCGCCACCTTCACATGAAGTAAATTGCAGATATTAAAAAACCCGAGGCTAAGCTCGGGTTTTTTTAGTATTAATTAGCTAGGCTAACTATTACTCTACGATAGTTGCTACAACGCCAGCGCCTACAGTACGACCACCTTCACGGATAGCGAAACGAAGACCTTCGTCCATCGCGATTGGCGCGATTAGAGTTACTGTCATCTTAACGTTATCACCAGGCATTACCATTTCTACGCCTTCTGGTAACTGTACGTCACCAGTTACGTCAGTTGTACGGAAGTAGAACTGTGGACGGTAACCTTTGAAGAATGGAGTATG
>NZ_JACJDO010000016.1:0-84641 GCF_014163535.1 Pseudoalteromonas sp. SR45-4 | reverse complement strand
ACTCTGGTTAAGAGATTTACTAACATATTGAATCATCGTTATATTTAATTTTATTTTCTCTAGCCAGAGGTTTTCAGTGAAAACAAGGCGAATTTACGCGTCAATAGCTGGCCTATTGCAAGTAAGTTCAACGCAGTTAGCGCTGAAAATAGCTGCTTGAGATAAGTTTATTATCCGGAGCTCAGGTTAACTAGGAAGGATTTTTTGCAGCAGGCAAAATAAAAGCCGTAACTAAAAATTACGGCTTTATAAATGATTAAATTTAAAAATATGTCTTAAATTTTAAACTGCCCTACCAACTCGCCTAAGCTTTCACCACGACCAGCTAAATGTAAACTTACCGATGACGTTGTTTTACTTGACTCTGTTAGGTCATTTACAATTTCTTGAATAGCAAAAACATTACGGTTTATTTCTTCGGTTACACTACTTTGTTCTGTTGCAGCTGTTGCTATTTGGGTACTCATATCGTTTATAGTGGTAACCGATGTAGTAACCGCGCCTAAGCTTTCTGAAATAGCACGTGATGACTCAACTGAGCGATTACAGCTTTGCTGACTTGCTTGCATAGCGTTAACCGCCGCAGTAACTAAGTTATGTAGCTCACTAAGCATTTCGCTAATTTCTAACGTACTTACTTGGGTACGACTTGCTAAGCTTCTTACTTCATCAGCAACTACTGCAAAGCCTCTGCCCTGCTCACCCGCACGAGCCGCTTCAATTGCCGCGTTAAGTGCCAGTAAATTTGTTTGCTCTGCAATACCACCAATAACACTTAATACACTATTAATTTTTTTAGATTGCTCACTTAATGAATCAACCTGTTCTGCAGCTGTATTTATTTCGGCCATTAAGTTTGATACTTCACTTAAAGATATATCAACACATTCTTGCGCTCTTGCTACTTCTTGCGTTGCTGCCTGAGTTGACACCGCAACTTGGGTCGTATTTTGCGCCACTTCGTGAGAGGTTGCAGACATTTCAGTAATCGCGGTCGCGACTAAATCAGTTTCATGATTATGTTTTAATAACTTATCTTCAATCACCAAGGTTTGCGTATTTATATCTACTGATGCTGTTTTAACATCGTTAGTTACATCAACCACACTGGCTATAATACCGTGCAGTTTGCTCACGAATATATTAAACGACTCACCTAATTGGCCAATTTCGTCGTGGCTGTCAATTTCTAAACGTCTAGTTAAGTCGCCTTCACCTTTAGCTATGTCATCAAGGCTTTGCACCATTCTTTGTATTGGTTTAAGCATATGGTTGGCAGCAAATAAAGCACCCGCAATAGTTAATAACAAACAAAAGAACGCAATGATCAATAAGGTGGTTACTTTTTCGTTCATGCTTTTTTGCATAGATAGCTCAAAGCCTTCAAGCTCTGCTTCTATGTCGTCCATATAAGCGCCAGTGCCTAGCATCCAGTTGGTTCCAGGGATCATCGCTGCATAACCAATTTTTTCAACTAAGCCGTTGGTATTTGGTTTTTGAAAATGATAGGTAAATGCTCCGCCACCCTGGCGTGCTTGTGCAAGTAAGCCCACAATGATTTTTTTACCATTGGGATCAGTCATGGCTATTTTGTTTTGCCCTTCTATCGCATCACCTAACATGGCATGAAAAACACTCACGCCATTAGTGTCATAAATAAAGAAATAGCCGTCTTCGCCAAAGGTTAGTTTTCTTAATGCATTTTTAGCATCTTGCTCAGTGCCATTTGCAAGCTGGTGCTGTACTACTTGACTACCAATTTCAATTTCAGTTTTTAATAGCGTTTGTTTATCTTTTAATAACTTACTTTTAAAAGTGTCAAAGCTGTGCTGCTGACTTTGCATTTCTAAATAGTACGAACTTGATAAAAAGCTGACCAATAATAATATTAGCGGCAAAATAGCTAGTAGTAACAATTTGCTTTTCAAGCTTAAATTACTCATTTCTTCTCCAAATAAACACATTGCAAGCTGTAAAAGCCCTACTCTTATTTTGTAACTTAGTCGCTGCAAAATTTATAATTTACTCTAGCCCTCCTTCATCACATAAACGGCTAAGTCTATTTAATTTAGGTAGGTACTTACTTAAAAGTATAACTAATGGCTAGTGATTATAGTCGTAGTTACTTTGGTTTAATACAAAAAGACGCCATTGTCATTAATAAACCTAAGCTGAATAGTAATAAAATTGCAACTTACTCTAGTATAATTAATAACCTTTAAAGTAAGCAAAACACCTAATACAGGTAAAATATTTAATTAATTGCCGTAATGATGAGCAAGCACAACATAAAATGCTACTTACAATATAAACAATTTAAATTTGTTTAGTTTTTTTGCTTTTTGTAACATATAATTAAAATATCAATACTAAACTCCTATAACAAATCAGGTACAATTATTCTAATTGCACCTTGGCTATTTATTAATTAAAACGAAGGATTAATGAAGTATTTATTTTTTATACTGCTATTTATCACCGCAAATGTAACTGCTAAACCTGAGACTAATAATAGTATCGCTTTTTATTACTCTGCACCTATGCCCTTAGCTGAAATGACTTTTTATTCGCGTGTAGTAGTGCAACCCGAGCTAATAACCAAACACGAGCTGAACTGGCTCAAACAGCGTAATATTGCTGTTTATGCTTATTTAAGTGTTGGCGAGTCGTTTTCAAAAAGTGAGTCTTCACTTAGTGTTAATCCTAATTGGAATAGCCATATTAGCGACTTAACTGCAGCGCAGTGGCAACAGCATATACAAAATAGTGCGCTATCACTAAAGGCACGTGGCTTTAGTGGCTTATTTTTAGATACCCTTGATAGCTACCAGCTATTAGACAAAAAACATAATAAAAGCGCCCAGCAAGCGGGTTTAGTTTTTATTATAGAGCAGTTATCAAACACCTTTAATAAACAACTCATTCTTAATCGTGGCTTTGAGCTTTTACCGCAACTTAAAGGTAGAGCTAACGATCTGGTTGCTGAAGGGTTATTTAGCCACTTTAACCCGCTAGATAACAGCTATAAGTTAACCAATAAAAATGATCAAGCATGGTTAAATGCTCAACTTCATAAAGCGCAAGACCTTGGTTTTAATGTACAAGTAATTGATTATGCAAAACCTAAGCAACGCCTTGCTATGGCGCAAAAAATAATTAATGCCGGTTATACTCCTTGGGTAACTGATGGCCACTTACAAACATGGGGAACATCTAATATAGCCCCAGTTCCACGTCGTATCTTAATTCCGTACAACAGTAATATTGAACCGCTTATATACACTACAGTACATTTAAACCTTGCTACTATGATTGAGTATTTAGGTTATATTCCCGATTATATTAATGT
The DNA here is from genome assembly GCF_014163535.1 of Pseudoalteromonas sp. SR45-4. Classification (NCBI taxonomy): domain Bacteria; kingdom Pseudomonadati; phylum Pseudomonadota; class Gammaproteobacteria; order Alteromonadales; family Pseudoalteromonadaceae; genus Pseudoalteromonas; species Pseudoalteromonas sp. SR45-4. Next base: position 81,292 of record NZ_JACJDO010000016.1, on the reverse strand, counting down.
AGCCAAACGCGCTCTACCTGCAGTTGACCCAAGCTTGCACGCCGGTATTATTTCGTGGACTAGTTTTGATACCTTTTACACACCAACTATTACTAATTGGCTTGAAGCAAACTTAGGCGTAGTGCCTGAACTAATTTTAGGTGAACTCCCCTCATCAGCAAATAAGTTAATGTTGAGCCTTGGAGCCGAGCCGTTAGATGTTACACCTTTAGGCCCTTATGAGCTGGAGAGTTTTACCCCTTGGCTAAAAGGTGAATCAAGCATACCGCCAGTTGTAACTAACCCGTACTTTCTTAAATTAGCCGCTAATTCAAAAGCGCTGATTAGTATAAAAGCAGCCGATGGCACATCGCTAGTACAAGGCACTAAAACTAAATATGGTGCGCTAGTAGTGGCTCCATGGTTAATAGACACCTTACCTATGGAAGGTAGCAAGTGGGTAATAGATCCTCGTACCTTACTCACAAAAGCAATGGGCCTGGAACCTATTTTAGTACCCGACACCACCACACAAAGTGGTCGGCGCATGTTAACCATACATATAGATGGCGATGGGTTCACCAATGTTGCGCATTTTGCAAAAAAGCCTTATTCAGCCGAGGTCATTCTCGACAAAATAATTAAGCACTATAAATTACCTTTAACCTCATCGATTATTCAAGCCGATATTGAGCCCGGCGGTTTACACTCAAAAATGAGCCCTAAGCTTGAGCGCATTGCTCGGGATATATTTAAACTTCCTTATGTTGAAATTGCTTCGCATACTTACAGCCACCCATATTTTTGGACGGCACTAGCCGGGCGTAAAGATATAGACGAGGAAGATACTGATTATGGTTTAAAGCTAGATATACCCGGCTACAATACAATTAGTTTAGAAAAAGAAATTACCGATTCCATTAAATATATTGATGACAAACTAGCCCCAGCAAATAAAAAAACTGTGATTATGCTATGGTCAGGCGATGCAACCCCAGGGCCTAAAGCACTTGAGTTGGCACGTGATGCCGGAGTGCTTAATGTAAATGGCGGTAATACCGACGTAAATGCAGATAACCCAAGCCTAACGCATGTATCGCCTATTGGCCGACCTGAGCGCGATTTGTTGTATCAAATTTACGCGCCAATATTAAATGAAAACGTATACACAAACTTATGGCATGGCCCTTATTACGGTTTTAAACGCTTAACCGAAACCTTCGAAATAACCGAAAAACCATACAGATTAAAACCCTACACTATATATTTTCATTTTTACTCGGGTGAAGTCCCTGCCGGTCTTGATGCACTAAAGCATAATATTGATTATGTTTTGGCAAGACCAAACACCCCAGTGCATTTAAGTCATTACGCTAAAGTAGCAAAAGACTTTTACTTTTCAGCCTTAGCAAAAAATAGCGATGGCCAATGGTTATTTAGCTCTAAAGATATTAAAACCCTACGCGTTCCAGATGTTTTTGACATGCCAAATATTTCCCAAAGTAGTGGCGTGGCTGGAGTTACCCAAAAAGGTGACTATGTGCATGTAGTGAATAATATTGCACAACTTAGTTTTGATCATAGTAAAGAAAATAAAGCCCCCTATTTAGCCTCTGCTAATGTCATTATTGATAATTGGCAAGTAAATGGCCCAGTAAGCTTTACGGCTTGGGTACCGGCAACGCTTGATTTAATCAATGCAGGTGCTTGCGTATTTGTTTCTCATTTAGGTGAGCGATACAAAGGCCTTACACGCGGCGATATTACACAATTTAAAATACCAGCAGGTGACTTTTTTGGTTATCTTAACTGCAACGCAGGGGTTTAATAATGACTAATAAAAAACGCCCTCAGTTAATTTCTTTAAAAACAATTTTAGTTATATTAGCCGTGAGTTGTTTTGCACTTTATGCGTTATTTCCGCGTACTTTGTTTTTTGAAAAAGAAGCTTTATCGCAAGATTACACCTTTGAAAAATCGTATTTAAATGCTGCGCTTAGTACCGATCCTAATAATGAAAAGTTACGTGCAAAGCTAATTGAACTGCACATAAAACTCAGTGAATATGCAGCTGCCACTAGTGAGCTTGAAAAACTACCTAAAAGCGACAAAAAATCACTACTTGAAATTCAGTTAATGTACGCTTTATGGTTAGCAAATGATGCAAAGAAAGATGACCGATTTGAGGAGCTATCGTTAAAAGTAGGTGCGCTAAAAAACTGGAACGAGCAAATACTTAACATAGCTAAAGCCCTTGGTTTACATGCTAAAGTGGCACTTTACTATCAGCAAAATGCACACCCCTTACTCGCTGCCGATTACTGGTTGAGTGCAGGGGAGCCTGCAAAAGCACTCGCAATATATAAAAATAACATTAATGCAGATATTGCGCCTAAAGCCATAACCACTGCACTGGGAGCAAATAACCCTGAGCAAGCCTATGCCTGGTGGAAAACATATGGCGATAGCACAAATATTAAACGCACCCTTTATTTAGCTAACCTAGCCGGTAATACCCAAGATGCCGCCAGTGCTATCGAAAACTTACTCAAGCAAGAGCCAAATAATAACGAATATCTAACTAAGGCAATATATTTGCGCCTAGCCGATGGTAACACCCTAGGTGCTGAGCAATTATTAACACAGCTATTAATCAATAATCCAAACGATAAAGAGCTACGTTTGCTTAACTGGAAAATGAAACGTTGGCTAAATAAGCCAGAGCAAGCACTTGTAGAATTTAAATGGCTAATGGCCAACCATGCAGTTAACGTTGCCATGCTAACCGACAGCATTAATGACGCCGTGGCGTTATATTTGTACCAAGACGCCAACGATATTTTTCAATATAAAGCGCAAAATAGACAGCTCTCAGATAAGGGCTTCGTTCGTTGGATGCAAACTAATGAGTTTATTGGCAACCCAGAGCAAGAGCTCAATAATATAGAGCGTTTTGAGCAAATAAATGGCAAAAGCTTACTGTCGCAATATTGGAAAGCAAAAGTATTGCACGATACCGGTAACTTAAATGGGTTAAGAGCATTATGGCCTAGCTATAAAGGCCCTAAAAACGAAGAAGATTTATTATGGCTGGCACGCGCATTTTGGCTTGCAGAAGACTATAAAACTGCGCTCACTATTTTGCAGCAAAAACAACAAAGCACCGACGATGAGTTTTGGAGTGCCCGTGTTGATATGGCGTTAAGGCTGCAAAATAAAAAAGAAGAACTATATGCCTATGAGCAATTAAAAGAAATTAGCCCACTGAGTGTTGGTGACATGCAACAGTATCAGCAATTGCGCTTTGAGGGGAACCCCAAAGGCTTGCTTGAGTACCTATGGCAACAAGCATCACTGAGTGATAGGCAGCTTATTCAAGTTACGCAACTGAGCGTACAACTTGGCGACGCTGACTCTATTGCTCGCGTACACAACGAACTTGAAAAACAGCGCTACAATAAACAGCTTTATCCAGCATGGTCTTTACTGTCGAATTGGTATCAAAATCAAAACGATTTAAATTCTGCTTACACCACTCTTAACAGAGCGGCAAAACTCAGTGAATATAACCCTGATGTAGTCCTTGCCCAAGGCTGGTTAGCGCTGCAAATGCACGACACCATAATGATAAAACGTATACTAGCTAACTATTCGCAAACTGAGCCTTCTTATAATTGGGCGCAACTTTTAGCTAGTTTATCTATTTATGAAAAATCGTATAACAGTGCATACTTTTATTTACGCCAATTAGCTATAAGTAACCCAAAAGATTTAACCACCTTAGTTAATTTAGCCGACGTTTTACAGCTGCTTGGCTATAACGCCAATGCCACAGAACTACATCATTACCTATTGCAGCATTTACCTAAAGATAAATACGCTTACCGAGGGCTAATGTACCGCTGGGCGGGCGCTATGGCAGTGCCGCATTTAATGCAATTTAACACTATGGATGAACTTGCACCCGACACTATTAGTGAGCCTGTTGCAAATTGGTGGCTGGCCAGACGAGCAGCAAAAAACTTAGCGCCTTGGCAAACTCTGCAGTTAAATATGATTAACGGTGAATTTAATAACGTTGAGCAACAGATCACTGAAAACACTTTAAGTGAGCTTGATCAATTAAATGCATTGCTGTATTTAAAACAACCTTATACCACCATGCAGCGTTGGTATGAAACGTTAACAAATGAGCCTACAGAGGCGCAAACTAGTTTATTACGCAACGCACGAAATGCTTATTTTAGAGCGCTTGAGGTAAACTTTTCGCCTGAGGCGGGCTTAAACAGCAGTCAATATGATGTAAACGTGTACTTTCCCTATGCAAAAGGCCAATGGAAATTAAGTGTTAGTAGCCAGCAAAACCTTAACAATAATGGCTTACTGTTCGCCATCGAAGATAAAATGACTTGGGGCCGATGGTATTTTGATGCCAAAATTGATACTCACCAAGGCACATTAGCGAGTCGTCAAGGGCTTAGTTTAGATACGCGTTACCAATGGGATTCGCGTACTCAAGTAGGTTTAAAGCTTGAGCATAATGTAGAAAACCGCCAATCTGAAACACTATTAAGTTTTGCCCAATTAGATAAAGCCACCGCATATATAAACTACAATATTGATGGCAGACAAAGCGTGCAACTTTCTGGTTCTGCGCTGTCTTTTTCACGTAGAAGTGATAACAGCAGCATAGTAAGCGGGCAAGAATACAATGCCCGATACCAATACAACATTTTAAAAGACCGCCCTGTATGGAGCGCCTACTTTAGCGCGCAATGGCAAGATTTTGACTCTGTAAATACCTTTATTAATAATGAAGCTAATTTATTGCCAATCGATCTTCAGCCTTTTAGGCGTTTAGCCCTAGGCACTTCATTTGCATCTACAGGATCACTAGAGCCACCTTATTTAGGCGCTAGCCCTTCGTGGTTATTTGACATCAGTACAGGCTATCAAACCCTTAACGACACCATAGATATTTCAGTTTCAAGTGGTGCGGGTTGGTCTATTTTAGGCGATGATTTATTTAGATTACAGCTGGGTTATCAAAGTAGTAATAAAGTGGGTAACTCAGATACACAATTACAATTAGGATATTACGTACATTTTTAATGTTAGGAGAGATTATGTTTCGTTTAGTTATACCGTGTTTGGTATTAGTTTTATCAGCTTGTACAACCAGCCATGTGGCTGATGATGTTGAGCTTAGAGCAACAACAACAGTGGCATTATTACCACTTGTAAATCATGCACAAACACCGCTTGCTGGTGAGCGCGCAGAGGATATTTTAGCCAGTATTTGGCAGCAAAATAAGCTACCTACTTTAATTCGTGCGCCACGCACTAACAATAAAGAACTACCACCGCTAGACGATCAATACCGTGTAAATAACGCAATGCAGTGGCTAAGCACGCAACAAGCTGATTATATTATAAGTGGTAGCATTGAAGAGTGGCGTTATAAAGCAGGACTTGACGGCGAACCTGTGGTTGCTTTAACTCTATCATTAACGGCTAGCGGCCAAACAACACCACTATGGACTGGCACAATTGCTAAAAGTGGTTGGGGACGAGATAGCATTGCTGCGGTAGCCCAAGATGTCATAGCCGATTTACTATCTTACATAGAGGTTAGTGAGTGAAAACACATTTCTTTCGCCCAAGAGAGGTTCCTGAGCTACAGATATGGGCTGAGGTATTTATATTTACCGCGCTGGCTTTAGGGCTACCCGTGCTGTTTAACACAGCGGATCCCTTTTGGACGCAAGGTGGGTTTTCGTGGCCGGTTTTAGGCCCTCTGCTGGTAGCATTACGTTACGGCTTTTCAAAAGGCTTTATTAGCATACTAAGTTTGCTTATTGGCCAACTGCTGCTTGTAGAAACAGATATTTTAACGCCCCAAAGTGACTTTAATATTAACGCTATTTTAGGTTATGTTATTGTCATTATGGTCACTGGCGAGTTTAGAGATGTATGGGATCGCACCAATCAAAGGCAAACTATTCAATTAGAATATGTAACCGAACGATTAGAGGTGTTTACCCGTCAATATCATCTTATTAGCTCCTCGCATGATCGCCTTGAGCAAGTGCTCGCTGGCCATACGCTTAGTTTAAGAGAATCGCTACAAGCAGTAAGAGAATCTATTGGGCAACTAGAAGAAAGGTGTTTAGATAAAGCCGCACAAAGTATTTTAAATTTATTTGTTGAATACGGAACATTAGAAAAAGCGGGTATATACAAGGTTGAAAACAACATCATTGTAGATCCGCCACTTGCTGCTATTGGTAAAATGAATACAGTATCCATGTCAGACCCGCTAGTCAGTGCTATGTTTGCAGAAAACGAATTAGTATCGGTAAAAGACGTAAAAGCCTCTTTAGGTGTAAGTCAGTACCATATTGCGATTCCAATTACAGATATTAGCGACACAGTTTATGGGGTTATATTAGTCGAAAAAGTGCAATTTTTTGCTCTTAAAAACACCACACTTACCTTGCTTGCTGTTATAGCTGGACACATTGGTGACTTACTCCGTCACGAAATAACTAATCCGGTAATGCAAGCCAATGAAGCGCCCTACTTTATTAAACAAGTAAAACGTGCAAATAAAGAGGCTAAACGCTATAAAATCCCATCGCATTTATTAAAAATAACAGCTACAAATATTAATCCTGAATCGCGTCAACTTATGAAATATTTAAGCGAAGCCCGCCGTGGTTTAGACATTTATTTGTATAACAACGAAAAACAAACATTACTGCTACTTATGCCTTTGGCTGATGAACTTGAAAAAACAGGATTCATTGCCCGCTTAAATAGTTGGAGCAAAGGACGTACTGGCAAAAATCTAACTGATTTAGGTATTGTTATCGAGCAACAAATAGCATTGCCTATTAATAATGACGATTTAAAAAGATTGGTCGCATTTCATGATTAAAATTATCATTGCAGCCATCTTAGGGTGTATATGCGAGTATTTTGCATTACTGCAAATACTCGACACTCCTAACTGGCTAATTGTTACTTTACTCCATGCATTAGCTAGCCTTTTTTATGCTTTTATTAGCTATACACTCATTCCTGTAAAATACAAAACAACCCCATTTAGCAGTGTTTTGTTTTTATTTTTATTACTGCTTTCACTGCCCATACTTGGCATTATAGGTGTTGTATTTGCATTAAGCTTTGCCCTATGTAAACCAATCAAAAATGACGACATTGAAATAGAAGAACATAAAATCCCAGCCCTTCCCTTTGAAGCTAAAATGACTTCGGCAAATCCGTCTTATTCTATTGGTGGCTTAAAAGCTATTTTAAAACACGCCAGTGAGCCTAATAAGCGTTTAAGTGCTGTAATGTCTGCACGTCACATGAGTGACGCACGCGCTATTCCTATTTTAAAACTTGCACTTAAAGATCTAGAAGATGATATTCGTTTACTTGCTTATTCAACACTGGATGGTAAAGAAACTAAAATAAACGAAAAAATAAGCCAATATCAGCAAGAAATCACCTTAACAAGCACGCAACCCGAACTAGGTAAATTGCAAGGGCAACTAGCTGAGCTGTACTGGGAGCTAAGTTATTTAGGCTTAGCCCAAGGCGCGCTAAAATCCTACGTACTAGAAAAAGCAGAGCTACTGGCTCTGCAAAGTGTTGAGCATGTAAAAACCCCTGCTACCTTTGTGTTATTAGGCCGTATTTGTTTATCGCTAAACAAATACCCGCAAGCACTAACGCACTTAACACACGCTACAGAATTTGGCATGGCGCAGCGCCATGTATTGCCATATAAAGCTGAAGTCGCTTTTTACATGGGCCTATTAGATGATTGTAAGCGCTATTTAAATGAGCTCCCTAAACAACCTGAAGGTAGCGAACTACGCCATTTACAGGAGTACTGGCATGGCTGAAAAGAATGCTGACATATTACTACTTTTAGAAGGTACCTACCCATATGTACGCGGTGGCGTATCAAGTTGGGTGCATCAAATAATTGAAGGCTTACCACATTATAATTTTGAGTTGGTATTTTTGGGTGGAGCACCTGAGCACTACGGCGAAATTCAATACCAGCTACCTGATAATGTGACTAAATTACATGTTCATTATTTAATTGAAAATAATACCACTGAAATAAAAGCGAAGCATGGCACTAAATACAAGCAAGAACTGTTTGATTTTTGGCAACAGCTGCAAAGCTACTTTCGTGACTGTAACGACCCTATACCCACTGAGTTATTAAAATTTGCTTTTGAAACACTCGGCAAAAAAGATGGCATTAATGCAGCCGATTTTTTATATAGTGAGTCATCTTGGCAAGTCCTTTCAAAATACTATTTAAGCTATTGTGATGAATCGTCATTTATCGACTTTTTTTGGTCATATCGTAATTTATATAAGCCGTTATTTAAAATAGCAGAAATTGCTAGGGGCCTGCCAAAAGTTAAACTAATTCATTCTATATCAACAGGCTACGCCGGTATTTTAGGCTCTGGCGCCAGTGCAATAAGTGGTACGCCTTTTTTACTTACCGAGCATGGTATATACACAAAAGAGCGTAAAATTGATTTAATTCAAGCAAGCTGGATCAAAGATTCGGAGCAGAGCTTAGGTAAAAATTTAAATACCGAAATGGGCTTTATTCGGCGTATGTGGATCAACTTTTTTGAGCAAATTGGCCGTACAACGTACCAGCAAGCGACTAAAATTATTTCTTTATACGATGGTAATATGCAACGCCAAATTAAAGATGGCGCAGAGCCGGCAAAAACGCTTGTGGTACCTAATGGCATTAAAACAGTGCGTTTTAAACAAGCCCTGTTACAACGCCCAGAAAAAACGCCAATGGTAGTAGGTTTAATTGGTCGTGTTGTGCCTATTAAGGATATAAAAACCTTTATACGCGCAATTAAAGAAGCACAATCTATTATACCCACCCTAGAGGGCTGGATAATTGGCCCTTTTGAGGAAGATCCAAAATATTATCAAGAATGCCAGTTATTGGTCGACAGCTTAGATTTAATCGACAATGTGAAATTTTTAGGCATGCAAAACATTGCTGAAATACTGCCTAAGTTAGGCGTTGTAGCACTCACCTCAATATCTGAGGCGCAGCCTTTGGTACTACTAGAAGCAATGGCAGCTGGCGTGCCTGTATTAGCCAGTGATGTAGGTTCTTGCCGCGAAATAATAGAAGGCGCAACCGCACAAGACAAAGCCTTTGGCAAAGCTGGCGAAGTGGTAGCAATAGCCTCACCTAGCGACACTGCTCAGCAAATAGTAAATATATTGCAAAACGAGCAAAGATGGCGCGAATATCAAAAAAGTGGCCTTGAACGGGTACAAAAATTTTATGATGAGAGCCATATGTTTGCTCGTTACGATAAACTTTATAAGGACACAATGGCATGGCCGGAATAGGTTTTGAGATACGTAAGATTCTCAAAAAAAACACCCTGCTTTCAGTATTTGAAGCTTACGGCTACGCTGGATTAATTGGCTCAGGCCCTTGGTTACTATCTATTATTGCTTTAATGCTTATTGGTATTTTAAGCTTGGGCATTGTGCTACCAAAAGTACTGATCATTCAGTTTTTAACCCTAGTTACCTACATGATGGCCGCCTCGCTTATTTTAACTGGCGGCTTACAGCTATTATTAACGCGTTTTATTGCCGACCTACTTTTTACTAAAGATGATGGTCAAATACTGCCTAATCTACTTGGCGCGCAATTAGTTACCACCATAGCTGCGTTACTCGTTGGCCTTGCTGTGTGGCCATTATTGCCACTGCCAGTAGTGACTAAATTAATTATTTTAGGTGCATTTGTCGGCTTATGTAATCAGTGGCTCGGGGCTATATTTTTATCGGGTATGAAAGAGTATCGGCTCATTTTAGTTACTATGCTTAGTGGCTATTCTTTTATGGTATTACTGGCATATTTACTAAGAGATTGGCAATTAGATGGATTGTTTTTTGCTTTTTTTGCTGGCGAAGCGCTGTTATTTTTTAGCTTTTTATTTATGATTATTCGCCGCTACCCTGGTGATAAGTTAATTAGCTTTGATTTTTTAAATAATAAAAAAGTGTATTACAGCCTGTTCTTTTGTGGCTTGTTTTACAATATAGGTGTTTGGGCTGATAAAATTATTTTTTGGTACTCTCCTAGTACTTCAATAGAAATTATCGGCACTCTCAGGGCAAGTCCTATTTACGACTTACCCATATTTTTAGCCTACTTGTCTATTATTCCTGGTATGGCCGTGTTTTTAGTAAGAATGGAAACCGACTTTGTAGAGGAGTACGACCGTTTTTACACTGCAATACGCGAAGGTGCCTCTTTAAATGAAATTTATCTATTAAAAGATAATATGATACAAACTGCTCAAGGTGGTTTATACGATATATTTAAAATTCAGGGTATTACTGTAGCTTGCTTATTACTTTGGGGTGAGCAAATACTCACTTTTATAGGCATAGATCCTAACTACAAAACCTTATTATTTATCGATGTAGTGGGTGTGGGTGTACAGGTTATCTTTTTATCAATACTCAATATTTTATTTTATTTAGATAAACGTTTTACTGTGCTGGTACTCGCAGCAATATTTTTAGTCGTAAATGTTGTTTTTACTTATTTATCGGTTGCACTTGGACCACAGTTTTATGGCTATGGCTTTGCATTTGCAACAATTATTAGCTCGGTTGTGGGTTTGTTTTGGTTATCTAAACAGTTTGAAGATTTAGAATACGAAACCTTTATGCTGCAATAATAAACGCTTAACATTTCAGGCTATTTGCTTAGACCAAGCTTATAATGCCAAAACTAATAAATAAGTGTAATAAACATAAATTGCTTATTACACTTATTTCTCCCAATAAAATTCTTTTATAAAGGAATATTCAATGGCTTTTGATTATGGATCGATTGATCTTGGACTTAAAAACCCCTTCAAGCTTGAAGGTAAAGTAACCGCACTAAGAGGTGCTATAGAGTCAATTACCGGCATTACGCTGCTTGTTGTTGCTGCAGGGTTAGTTAAAGAAGATGCAACTGCTGGGTGGATCTTGATGCTTTTTGGGATGATTATTTTAGGGTTTGGCATTGCTTCACTCTCAACAGGTATTTATGCCACACTAAAATACTTTGTTGGCCGTAATCACCCTACGTCACTGGCTTATAACTACAGTAAATCGCAAAGCTCTACCGCAAAAGAAGAAAAAAAAGAAGTTGCCTATAACGACCAAGAACTAGAAGAAATGCTTATGGGTCGTAAAAACATTACTTTTAAAGAGCCTAAAGGCTTTTTATCTCGCTTGTTGCATAGCCTTATTCCTAAACTAATGTTTTTACCCTACCCAATGCGTAATATTGCCCAGCAATTATTTGGCTCATGGGTAAGTACCTTTGTGGCACTTATTGCGTATGGACTGGTAGCTTTTGTATCTTTGTCGGGCTTTACCGGTGAAGCAGGCGAATTAGCATTTCCCATATACAGTAGCATTTTAATGTTTTATGTATTGTTCTCATGGCGCTCGGCAGGTAAACCAACCACTCGCAATGCTGCAAGAGAAATTGAACCACTTGGTGGTGGTGCACTGGCTAAAATTATTTCGCTATCGTTTATTTTACCCATTATTATTGGCCTTTCTATGTCGTGGTTAATGCAAGAACAACACATTAGTAAAGCGCAAATAAATGTTTGGTTTGAACAATTACCCAACCTACACGCGGGTATGTATTTAGTCGCTATTATTATTTTAGCCACCTTGAGCTGCGCACTGGTTTTTACTATGTTAAAAGCACGATTAAATACCATAACACCAAGCACTGAGGTATCTGAGCTGCGCGAAAACTGGCAAGAATCTGTACACCCTACTGAAATTTTTATTAATTTAGATAACCTAGTAATGGCTAACCGTCGTTATAAAGAAGTGCCTAATCGCGTATACCGCGAGCTCAACCCACAACTGCAAGAGCAAGTAGAAGGTAAAGGCGGCTTTAAAGGAGAAATAATTCAAGAAATACAACCTAAACTACATGAGCTAGATTTAGGTAAAGGTTTTAGTATGGCTAGATTATTGGCGCTACTTAGTGGTAATTTTCTGTATTTAATCGCGCTTATTTTCACGGTATTATTAGCCTACTCTTTCATCGATATTTATCGTTATATTGATAGCGCAAATATCAATTCAATAGAGCAAGCACTTAATAATCGTCATATTTCACCTATCAGCGAGCTAGTAATGGCAAGCGTACACTTATTACTGATAGGTGTATTAATTAAAGCCTTTGCTCAGCTATTAAGTAGCAATGCACATTTGTTTTTTGCTGAAATGCAATTTGAATCACTTCTGGTCTATTTTAAATGTGAAGGTACATTTACTGAGTCTAAAATATCAACCGGTACAGGTATTCACGACAGCACTCGCTCTGAAAACACCTTAGTACGTAGCAGCATTACCCCTTGGGTTATTGTTTCGCGAATAGTAACCACCACTTTTGCAGCAACAGGTATGAAAAATCTTGAGCATCCACGCCATATTATGGAAATGCACAAAGACGAAGGTCAGTTACAAGCAATTAAAAACGATGTGATTGCGTTCTTAAAAGATCGTGAGTCAATAGCCTCAATTACCAGTGAGCGTGATTTAGGTAACGCGTCGCAAATTCATCAGCTTAATCAGCAAACACGCGCTATGCCAACACAGCAAAGCGCAATTACAAAAAATGATGAAGAAGCCGCCGGCTTTATCAGACAACAAGATGATTTAGCCTCAGAAACCAAGTCATAACACGGTAACTTAATTATATATCAATGCCACTGGCAATCAGTGGCATTTTTAACAGCAACTATACCTTTTTAAACCCCAGTTAACTTTGCTCACTTTAATGTCATGCTTGTTCTAAATTAAACCTTGTAACAACACACAAAGCCCTTGCTTTATGCGCTAAAACGCAAATAATAAAGCAATCTATAATTGGGTAAGAATGAGAGAATGAGCTACATACTAACCACACAATGCGCCGATGATGTAGGGCTAATAGCCAAAATCACCGGGCTTTGCCACCAGCATAATTTAAATATTACACGTAATAATGAATTTGTAGACAAAGACGCTAAACGCTTTTTTATGCGTACAGAGCTCACTGGTGAGCCACAAAGTAACTTTTTACCACTACTACGCGAAATACTACCTGCAGACGCTAAAGTGGCTTTACACAATGGTACAAAAACCAAAGTTGTGTTACTTGCTACTAAAGAAGCACATTGCTTAGGTGGCGTATTATTAAAGCAATTCGAACAAGCGCTAAATATTGAAGTGCAAGCCGTTATAGCAAACTACCCTATTTTAGAGCCGCTTGCTAAAGGGCTTAATGTCCCTTTTCATGTTATCTCTCATGAGGGATTAACGCGCAGCGAGCACGATCAACAAGTAGGCGATTTAATTGCCAGCTATAACCCTGACATTATTGGTTTAGCTAAATATATGCGTATTTTAAGCCCTGAGTTTGTACAACGCTTTGAGGGCAAAATTATTAATATTCATCACTCGTTCTTACCCGCTTTTATTGGTGCAAAACCTTATCACCAAGCATTTGAACGTGGCGTAAAAATCATTGGAGCCACAGCTCACTTTGTCAATAACGAGTTAGACGAAGGGCCTATTATTTTGCAAGATGTTACGCCTGTAACCCACGCAGAAACTGCAAAAATGATGGCCAATATGGGTAAAGATGTAGAAAAAACAGTATTTTGTAAAGCGCTACAACTTGCCTCTGAGCATAAGCTATTTATTAACGGTAATAAAACCGTGGTGTTTTCGTAAAACAAAAATGCCAGCAAATTATGCTGGCATTTTTAAACTATTAAATAATACTTATTGTATTACCCAGATACTATTAAGGCGTGTAATAAGTGGGTGATCCTGGCCCTACTGGCATACCCAATACAAATACCCATAAATAAAACAAAATAACCCAACCAACAAAAAATATCATACTGTATGGCAGCATAGTGGCTACTAGTGTGCCTATACCCATATCTTTTTTGTACTTAGCAGCGACAGCGAGGATCAAGCCAAAATAGCTCATCATTGGCGTTATTAAGTTAGTAACCGAGTCACCTATACGATAAGCCGCCTGAATGGTCTCTGGCGCGTAACCAACTAACATTAGCATAGGTACAAAAATAGGCGCGGTAACAGCCCATTGCGCCGAAGACGACCCTAAGCTTAAGTTAACCAACGCACACATTAATATAAATAATACAAAAACTTCGGGACCAGTTAAGTTTAAAGCTTGCAGTAATGCAGCACCGTTAATTGCTAAAATAGTGCCTAAATTGGTCCATTTAAAAAACGCGACAAATTGTGCAGCAAAAAACACTAGTACAATATACATGCCCATTGAGCTCATACTTTTGCTCATCGCATTAATTACGTCTTTGTCGTTTTTCATGGTGCCAACAACGCGCCCATATACAAAGCCCGGAATACCAAAGGTTACAAAAATAAACACCACTATGCCTTTCAAAAAGGGCGAGTGGGCTACTAATCCGGTTTCGGGGTTACGTAAAATGCCATCGGCTGGCACTATGGTCCAGGCAAGTAGTAGCGATACAACTAATAGCGATACCCCTGCCCACTTTAAACCCGACTTTTCTTTGGCCGTTAACGCGGCAATATTATTTTGTGCAAGATCAGCACTGGCCTCTTCAGGATTATATTTACCTAAACGTGGTTCAACAATTTTTTCAGTAACTAGGGTGCCTAAAATCGCAATTAAAAACACCGACACCATCATAAAATACCAGTTAGCTTCTGCGCCTACTTGGTAAGTTGGGTCGATCATTTGTGCCGCAGGTGTGGTAATGCCTGCCAGTAAGGGATCTATTGTGCCTAATAATAAGTTAGCACTATAACCACCCGACACCCCAGCAAACGCCGCTGCTAAGCCCGCTAATGGATGACGCCCTAAACTATGGAATATCATTGCAGCTAATGGAATAAGTACCACATAGCCCAGCTCAGAGGCGGTATTAGATAAAATAGCGGCAAACACCACCATAAAGGTCACTAACCGCTTTGATGCGCCCATTACCATGCCGCGCATTGCTGCCGACAGCAGTCCTGAGTGCTCAGCAACACTCACACCAAGTAAAGCTACCAGTACCGTGCCCAGTGGTGCAAAGCTGGTAAAGTTAGTTACCAAGCCAGTTACAATACGCTGTAATCCCTCGGCACTAAGCAAGCTCACTACTTCAATAACACCATCGGGTTCGCGCCCAGGCGAGCCCTCAGGTCGAGGATCGATTGCACTTAGGCCAAACCAATCCGCCACTCCACTAAATACAACAATTACGATACAAAATATTGCAAATAAGGTGATGGGATGCGGTAGCATATTGCCTAAAAATTCTACGCCGGCTAAAAAGCGGTTAAACCAGCCTTTATTTGCGCTTTCATTACTACTTTGGGCCTTGGAGTCTAAAGAGTCTGACATACCATGTTCTCTTAATTATAAAATGCCCGTAAGCTAGCATTATTTTTATAGGAGATCATGTAATAAAGGTGAATGGCTTGTGATAATTGCGTATATAAGCGTAAATAAGACTAAAAAAGAGGCTTTGTGCCTCTATTCTATGCATGGTTTTATATTTGCTCTATAGGTGCTAATTGTAGTTTTGCAGCAATTAATACCGCTTGTGTGCGGTTATATACGCCAAGCTTTCTAAATATGGCGGTAATATGCGCTTTTACAGTGGCTTCTGAAATATGTAACTCATACGCTATTTGCTTATTTAGCAAACCTTCGTGCAGGTATTGTAAAACACGGTATTGTTGTGGGGTAAGTGAGGCAACTTGCGCTGCAATTTCTCGGTCTTCGCCTTGAATTTCGGCGACTTTATTTTTTAATTCTGTTGGTAACCAAGTATCGCCTTCGAGTATTTGATTAATTGCATTGGCAATATCATCTGATGATGATGACTTAGGAATAAACCCCATTGCGCCGTAACCCATTACTTTAGATACAATATTAGCGTCTTCACTTCCCGAAACTACCGCAATAGGTAAACTAGGATAGTCTTCTCTAATACGAATAAGGCCGTATAAATCACCATTACCTGGCATGTGTAAATCCAGCAGTAATATATCAAGATCTTCTTGCTCGCTTAACACCTGCAATGTACTGTCAAAATCAGATGATTCAAATACTTCTAAATCGTCAAATTTTACAGTTAGTGCACCCTTTAGTGCTTCACGAAATAACGGATGGTCGTCCGCTATTAAAAACTGACTCATGGTTCACTCCTAATAAATTCGGCTGTGCCCTATCTAGTAGAGCACAGCCGATATACTACGTTTAGAATCAACTTGTAATCAAGCTTTTAACGCGCATTTAACGATTTAATCGATTTTCAATTAACTCATCAACCACAGATGGATCGGCAAGTGTTGATGTATCACCTAGTTGTTCGTGCTCGTTGGCCGCAATTTTACGTAAAATTCGACGCATTATTTTACCAGAACGCGTTTTTGGTAACCCTGGTGACCACTGAATCATATCGGGTGACGCAATTGGGCTTAACTCTTTACGAACCCAGTTACGAATTTCTTTGGTTAACTCATCGCTTACCGTTATACCTTCGTTAGGGGTAATGTAAACATAAATACCTTGGCCTTTAATATCATGCGGATAACCTACTACAGCGGCTTCAGCTACTGCTGGGTGTGCAACCAGTGCGCTTTCTATTTCAGCAGTGCCTAAACGATGCCCCGAAATATTAAGTACATCATCTACGCGACCAGTGATCCAATAATAACCATCTTCGTCACGACGACAGCCATCGCCACAAAAATACACACCTGGGTAGGTAGAAAAGTAAGTTTGTTCAAAACGTTCATGATCGCCATAAATAGTACGTGCTTGCGATGGCCAGCTATCTAAAATAACTAAGTTACCATCAGCTTCACCTTCAAGCGTATTACCCTCAGCGTCAAATATTGCCGGCGCAATACCAAAAAATGGACGCGTTGCAGAGCCTGGTTTTAAATCGGTAGCACCTGGTAATGGGGTGATCATAATGCCACCCGTTTCTGTTTGCCACCAGGTATCAACGATAGGGCAATTTGACTTACCTATTTGTTCGTAATACCAATTCCATGCTTCAGGGTTAATTGGCTCACCAACCGATCCTAAAATTCGTAAACTATTACGATGAGATGACGCTACAGGCTCATCGCCTTTTGCCATTAAGGCACGAATAGCGGTAGGCGCGGTATATAAAATAGTAACACCGTGTTTATCAACAACTTCGCCCATACGCCCTGCGGTTGGGTAAGTAGGTACACCTTCAAATACAACTTGGGTACAACCATTTACCAGCGGACCATAAGCAATATAACTGTGCCCGGTGATCCAACCTACATCGGCGCTACACCAAAAAACATCGTCCTCTTTTACATCAAATATATATTCGTGCGTCATCGATGCATAAACTAAATAACCACCCGTGGTATGCACCACTCCTTTTGGCTGACCTGTTGACCCTGAGGTGTATAAAATAAATAACGGGTCTTCAGCGTTCATTACCTCAGGCTCGCACACAGGCTCTTCGTCTGCTACTAAATCGTGCCACCATATATCATGGTCGTGCCAATCAACATCGCCACCGGTAAGTTGGTGCACAATAACATGCTCTATACTTGTTACTGACTCTTGCAACACAGCTTCGTCAACGTTTGCTTTAAGTGGCACGCAGTTACCAGCACGGCGTCCTTCGTCTGAAGTAATAACCACTTTTGCGCCCGAATCCTTAATACGATCGGCAATTGCAGAGGGTGAAAAACCACCAAATATAACTGAGTGAATAGCACCAATACGTGCACACCCTTGCATTGCGTAAATAGCTTGTGGGCTCATTGGCATATAAATAGCGACGCGATCACCTTTTTGTACGCCCAGCTTTTTTAAACCATTAGCAAACTTTGCTACTTCATCATGTAACTTTTGATAAGTAATATGCTCGCTTTGCGATGGGTTATCGCCCTCCCATATAAGCGCTACTTTATTGGCTTTTGTTTTTAAGTGGCGGTCAATACAGTTATACGATGCATTAAGGTAGCCATCTTCATACCACTTAATATTTATGTGGCCTTTATCAAAGGTGGTATTTTTTACTTTAGAATAAGGAGTAAACCAATCAAGGCGCTTACCGTGTTCAGCCCAAAAACTTTGTGGATCATCAATCGAGTGTTTATACATTTTATTATATTTATCGTTATCGACGAGAGCTGTGTTTTTAATATGCGTAGGAACTGGATAGATATTTTTTGACATCTTGGTCTCCATTTAAATTACTTGCCTTAGGCTTTTCTCAAGGATTACTCAGCAATGCGCTATTAAGTATTAGACCTTAGTTGTAAAGCTATTCTAATTACTAATTTGTTGTTTATAATCGCTGCGCTATTTATTACTTTTACATAAATAATACATGATGTTAAATGTAAGTAAATAATCACATTGTAATCATTACACCTTAGTCTTATAGACTAATAGATGATTGAGTAAATAGTGTACATATTTAAAAGTGTTTCACCTAAGTATTATAATATTTGCATTAATTAGCTTTAATTTTTATTTAACGAATAAAAAATCTTTAAATTAACTTTTATTCGTAAGTAATACTCACGCTATTAATACACTCTAAATAAAAAGCAATAATCAACACGTAGCCTATAAAGGACGCAACAATGAAATTTACCCCATTAAAAACACTTGCAGCAAGTGCTGTACTATGTGCACTTTCAAGCACAGCTTATGCAGCCACTGCAGCAAAAGTTGGAGATACTGAATTTACTTACGGCGGATACATTAAATTAGATGCTATGTGGAGTGACTATTCTGCAGGCGCACCAGCGGGCACTAACGTGGGTCGTGACTTTTATGTACCGAGCACAGTGACTGTAGGCCCAGACAATAGCTCTGACGCTGTATTTGATATGCATGCCCGTGAATCTCGTTTTAACTTTGGTACAGCCACATTACTTGATAATGGCAAAACCATTAACACCAAAATTGAAATCGACTTTTTAGCTTCTGCTCCTGGTGGTAACGAGCGTGTATCTAACTCTTACGCTCCACGTGTACGTCATGCATTTATTAGCTACGATGGTTGGTTATTTGGCCAAACATGGTCTAACTTTCAAAACGTTGGCGCACTACCTGAAGCACTTGATTTTATAGGCCCAGCAGAGGGCACAGTGTTTGTACGCCAAACTCAAGTTAAATACACTACAGGCGCTTGGTCTTTCTCATTAGAAAACCCAGAAAGCACCATTACTACTGCTGGCGGCGGTATGGCTGTAACCGACGATGCTTCACTTCCTGACTTTACTGCACGTTATACCCATAAAGCTGATTGGGGTAATTTAGTAGTTGCTGCACTTGCCCGTCAACTTACTTATAAAGTAGGTGCTATTGATGCCGATGAAACATCATTTGGTGTTAGTGCATCGGGTATGGTTAAACTAGGCGAAGACAACTTTAAGTTTATGCTTACACAAGGTAAAGGCTTAGGCCGTTATGTTGGTGTTAATGTAGCCCATGGTGCAGTACTCAATGGCGATGATTTAGATGCTATTGATTCAACTTCTGGCTTTGTAGCGTATCAGCATAAGTGGAACAGCCAATGGCGTTCAACTTTCTTATATTCATTTTTCAGTGCTGATAACAACACAGACTTACTCGCCCTTACAGGCGATCCAACTAAATCAAGCCAAAGCTACAGTGCTAACATTTTATACTCACCAGTTAAACGCTTAACTTTTGGTGCTGAGTTTAAGCATGCCGAGCGCGAGCTTGAAAGCGGTAACGATGGCGATATGGACCGTTTACAATTCTCGGTTAAGTATGCATTTTAAGCGTACATAGTTTACTTCCTTGAGCGGCTTTGGCCGCTTTTTTTTGTTAATTAATTTATAAGTCTCATCTGTTTTATCAACTTCATCACTCTTTATTAATCCCGATAGTACAAATTGTTATAAAAACCAATAACGCAATTGCAAATCAATATCATTTAGATTAAGTTAAACGCTTTATTTTTGAACCTTTTGGAAAACCCCATGTCCTCCTCTAAAGTTTTGCGTTTATCTAAACTAAGCCTTATTACCTCTTTAATTTTATCTGCGCATGCATTTGCAAAAAACGATAAAAGCGAGCAGCAAATTGAAAAGATTGCTGTGTATGGTCAACATCATAAAAACTATATTACCGAAGAAGCACAATCGGCAACCAAACTAGGTTTAACCATAAAAGAAACTCCGCAGTCTATTTCAGTTGTTTCTCGCGCTTTAATGGATGATTTTTCACTCGATGATATAAACGCAGTGCTAGAAAGCACGCCGGGTGTAACGGTAGAGCAAATAGAAACCGATCGTACTTATTTTAAAGCCCGTGGCTTTGATATTACAAATTTTCAAGTTAATGGTTTAGGTATTCCACAAAGCTCGGGATCAATTCAAGGCAGCCTTGATACCTCAATTTACGACCGTGTAGAAATAGTTCGTGGCGCAAACGGTTTAATGACAGGTACAGGTAACCCTTCTGCTACTGTAAATATGGTGCTAAAAAAACCAACTTACACAACCCAAGCTAATGCATCTGTTTCGTACGGTTCATGGAATAAAAAACGCTTAGATTTAGATGTATCAACGCCTATTAATGAAGAGCATGCTGTTAGAGCTGTATTTACCAAACAAAAAGCCGACTCATATCTAGATCGCTACGAAACAGATAAAACCGTTATTTATTTAGCCTACGAGGGAAAGTTAACCGATAACACCCTGCTAAGTGTTAACTACGTTAATCAACAAAAAGATGCCGATAGCCCACTTTGGGGTGCACTACCACTTTATTATACCGATGGCACACCAACAGACTATGACGAATCAACTAGCACTGCGGCTGACTGGTCTTACTGGGATAACAGTGCCGAGCAAGTATATGTAACGCTTGAACAAAATTTATCAGCAACATGGGTGGCTAAAGCGCGTTACGCTCATGTTGAAAACGAGCAAGACTCTGAATTATTTTATGTATACGGTACCCCTGATAAAGACACCGAACTTGGCTTAACCGGTTACGCAAGCCGTTATGATTATAGCGATAAGCACGATTTATTTGATCTATATGCGAGTGGTAAATTTGATTTATTTGGCCAAGAGCACGACTTGTCATTGGGTGTTAGCCAAGCAAAAATGGATTACACCGAGCAATCTCTTTACGATTACACCACAGGGAATGGTTTTCCGGCAATGCCGTCACTTAAAACGTGGGATGGCGTAATACCACAAGCAACACTTACAGATAGTGTAAATGGTAGCAATATAACTAATGAGCAAAAATCTGCTTATATTTCTACTCGTATCAAATTAAGCGAACCTTTAAGCCTACTAGCTGGCGTGCGTTATACCGATTGGGAAACAACAGGCACAGCTTATGGCGTTGCGCAAACACAAAGTGACTCACAGCTAATACCCTACATTGGCACTGTGTATGACTTTAACGAGTCTTTATCGGCTTATGCAAGCTACACAGAAACATTTGTGCCGCAAAAGGAGCTTGATATAAATGCTAACCAACTTGCACCTATTACAGGTAAAAGTAGCGAACTAGGTGTTAAAGCCCAGCTTTTAGACGAGCAAGTTTTTGTAACACTTGCTTACTTTGATACAAAACAAGATGGCCTTGCTATCGCTATACCTAACTCATTACCCGACGATACTCGTTACTACGCTGCGAATGGTATTAACAGTAATGGTTTTGAAGTAGAGCTAAGCGGTAAGTTTACAGATGACTTGAGTGCAAGCATTAGCTTTAGTAATTTAAGCATTGATGGCGATGACACAGTAAAAGATTACACCCCTGAGAATCAACTCAAGGTGGCAGCAATCTATCAAGTTCCTTTCATTGATGGTTTATCGTTTGGTGCAAATTATCGCTGGCAAGATTCAACAAGCCGAGTACAAGTCAAAGATACTAACAAAATCGCAAGCGTGACTACAAAGCAAAATGCCTACGGATTACTTGATTTAATGGCAACTTATAAATTGAGTGAAAATATAGGCGTTACTTTTAATATTAATAACACCACAGGTGAAAAATACTTACACAGCTTATATTGGGCTCAAGGTTACTATGGTGCACCGCGTAACTACGCTCTATCTGTAAATTGGCAGTTGTAAATTTAAACCAAAAAAAAGCGCTAACCATTACTGGTTAGCGCTGCTTTAAAGCTCGGGTCAAATCAAGCTTAAATATTTAATACTGCTTAAAGGTCAGCTTCATCGCCTAACTTATCTTCACCATCGTCTGGTTCAATAGTTGCTTTAAGTAAAAGCATTTCGCGTAACTTGCCTTCAATTTCGTCTGCGATTTCTGGGTTTTCTTTTAAAAACTTAATTGAATTAGACTTACCTTGGCCAACTTTATTACCACAGTAACTGTACCAAGCACCTGCTTTTTCAACAATTTTGTGCTTCACACCTAAGTCAATTAGCTCGCCTTGTTTAGAAATACCTTCACCATACATAATGATAAATTCGGCTTGCTTAAATGGCGGTGCTACTTTGTTTTTAACAATTTTAACCCGGGTTTCGTTACCAACAACCTCGTCGCCTTCTTTTACCGAACCAATACGACGAATATCAATACGTACCGATGCGTAAAACTTAAGTGCGTTACCACCCGTTGTTGTTTCTGGGTTACCAAACATTACACCAATTTTCATACGGATTTGGTTAATGAAAATACATAAGGTGTTCGAGCGTTTAATATTACCTGTTAGCTTACGTAATGCTTGCGACATTAAACGTGCTTGTAAGCCCATGTGCGAGTCGCCCATGTCGCCTTCAATTTCAGCTTTTGGTGTAAGTGCTGCAACCGAGTCAATAATAACTACGTCAACCGCGCTTGAGCGTACTAACATGTCACAAATTTCGAGTGCTTGTTCGCCAGTATCTGGTTGCGATACAAAAAGCTCATCTATGTTTACACCAAGCTTTTGTGCATAAACTGGATCAAGAGCATGCTCAGCATCAATAAAGGCACATGTTTTGCCTTCTTTTTGTGCTTCAGCGATAACTTGCAAAGTAAGCGTTGTTTTACCAGACGACTCAGGACCATATACTTCTACAATACGCCCCATAGGTAAGCCACCTATGCCTAAGGCAATATCGATACCTAATGAGCCTGTAGATACAGATTCAATGTTTAACGCTTTGTTATCACCCAATTTCATAATTGAGCCTTTACCAAATTGACGTTCAATTTGTGATAAAGCCGCGTCCAACGCTTTTTGTTTGTTATCGTTCATTTTACTCTCCAAATCCAGCTAATGCGACAAGTATACTGTATGAAATCACAGTATCAAGTTAATTTTATTATTTTATCTGCTCTATTATAGTTTTTAAAGAAAATACAATAGCTTGCAGTCTAACCTGTGCTCTATCGCCGGTAAATACTTGTTTAAATACCAGCTGCTTGTCGTTAATGTGTAGTCCAAACCATACTAAGCCTACCGGCTTATCTGGGGTTGCTCCTCCTGGGCCTGCAATACCCGATACAGTAATCGCAATATCGGCATTAGTTGCTGCAATTGCGCCTAAAGCCATCTCACGCACCGTTTGCTCGCTTACCACCCCATATTGCGTTAATGTGGCGGCACTTACATTTAGTAAATCTTGCTTTGCTTGGTTACTGTAAGTTACAAATGCACGGTCAATATAGGCAGAGCTTCCAGGGGTGTCGGTAAGTGCATAACTTACCCCGCCACCAGTACATGACTCAGCAGTAGTGATCCATAAGCATTTATCCGTTAAAATAGCGCCTAATTGCGCAGCAAGTGTTTTAATCTCTTGATGTAATTCCATATTCAGCCTTTGGGTAAATACATGTCGTTTGATCTTTATGCTCCACACACTATAAAACAACAAACCCCTATGATGCAGCAGTATCTAAAAATAAAATCAGAGCATCGCGATATTTTATTGTTTTATCGGATGGGGGATTTTTATGAACTCTTTTTTGATGACGCAAAACGCGCCGCTCAATTACTCGATATTTCGCAAACTCAGCGCGGTAAAGCCGGTGGCGATCCTATTCCTATGGCCGGTGTACCTTATCATGCCGTAGAAAACTATTTAGCCCGTTTAGTGCAAATGGGCGAATCTGTTGCTATTTGCGAACAAGTAGGCGATCCGGCTACCAGTAAAGGGCCTGTTGATCGCAAAGTGGTGCGTATTGTCACCCCAGGTACTATTTCTGATGAAGCCCTACTGCAAGAGCGCCAAGACAACTTACTTACCAGCGTATGGCAGAGTAAAAATGGTACTTATGGCATTGCTTATCTTGATATTAACTCGGGTCGTTTTAACGTTGTAGAAGTTAATACCGACGAGGCATTTACTTCAACTATTCAACGCCTCGCCCCTGCAGAATTACTGTATAGCGAAAGCTTCGAAAATGTTCATTTAATTGAGCACATTAAAGGCGCGCGTCGCCGCCCTGAGTGGGAATTTGATTTAGACACCGCCCAGCATTTATTGTGTGAGCAATTTGGTACAAAAGATTTAGTCGGTTTTGGCGTTGATAAAGCCCACTGCGCCTTAGTTGCCGCAGGTTGTTTAATGCAATACGTTAAAGACACTCAACGTATTGCATTACCCCATATTCGTGCCATTACTCTTGAACACAACGAGCATGCCGTTATTTTAGATGCTGCTACTCGTAAAAATTTAGAGCTGACCGTTAATTTATCAGGTGGATTTGAAAACACGCTAGCGCAAGTACTTGATAAAACAGCAACCCCTATGGGATCTCGTTTACTTAAGCGCCGTATTCATACCCCGGTGCGTAATAAAGACGAGCTAAACTCGCGGTTAAACGCTATTAGCGCAATTTTAGATGTACAGCTTTGTGGTGAGCTACACGAATCATTAAGAGAAATTGGCGACGTAGAACGTGTTATTGCCCGCCTTGCTTTGTGCACTGCTCGTCCTCGCGATTTAACTCGTTTGCGCAGCGCCTTACAAGCACTTGCACCGCTGCATACTTTATTAAACGATGCCAGCGATCCGCGCATTGCCAGCATTATTAAGCAATCGCCTGAGCTACCTGATTTACAAGCGCTATTAGAGCGTGCAGTAATCGAAAACCCGCCGGTGCTTATTCGCGACGGTGGTGTAATTGCCCCTGGTTATAACAGCGAGCTTGATGAATGGCGTAACTTAAGCAAAGGCGCAACCGATGTGCTTGATCAGTTAGAGTTACGAGAGCGTGCACGTACAGGGATCAGCACCCTTAAAATTGGTTATAACCGAGTACACGGCTTTTTTATTGAAGTTAGTCGCGCCAATGCGCATTTAGTGCCTGCCGATTATATTCGCCGCCAAACACTTAAAAATAATGAACGCTATATTATTCCTGAGCTAAAAGAGCACGAAGACAAAGTACTTGGCAGCCAGTCAAAAGCATTAGCGCTCGAAAAGCAGCTTTACGAAGAGCTATTTAGATTTATTGCGCCGCATATTGAGCAATTACAAATAATGGCAGCCGCCCTTGCCGACTTAGATGTGCTAAATAACTTAGCAGAGCGTGCACTTACACTTAACTACGCTAAGCCGATACTTTGCGATAACGACAACATAAGCATTAAACAAGGTCGTCATCCTGTGGTTGAGCAAGTAATGAAAGAACCCTTTATTGCCAACCCAGTAGAGCTAAATGCACAACGTAAAATGTTAATAATTACCGGTCCAAACATGGGTGGTAAATCAACCTATATGCGCCAAACTGCACTTATAGTTCTAATGGCTCATATTGGCAGTTACGTACCCGCAGACAGCGCTAAAATAGGCAATATTGACCGTATATTTACTCGTATTGGCGCAAGTGACGATCTCGCATCAGGGCGCTCTACCTTTATGGTAGAAATGACCGAAACCGCCACGATTTTAAATAATGCCACAGCGCAATCTTTGGTATTAATGGATGAAATTGGCCGCGGAACAAGCACTTACGATGGGCTTTCGCTTGCGTATGCTACTGCCGATCATTTAGCGTCAAAAATATCAGCAAAAACCTTGTTTGCCACCCACTACTTTGAGCTAACCGAGCTTGCAGAGCAAACGCCTGGGCTGGTAAATGTGCACCTTGATGCCATAGAGCATAACGACACTATTGCCTTTATGCACACGGTACTTGATGGCGCAGCAAGTAAAAGCTTTGGCTTACAAGTTGCTGCACTTGCTGGCGTACCTAAGTCTGTAATAAATCAGGCAAAACAAAAGCTTAAACTACTCGAAAATCACCAAAGTGTCACCGCGCCTAATATTGAGCAGCAAGCATTTACCTTTAACAATCAAGCCCAACAAATTAGCCCTTCTGAAGTAGAATTGCAGTTAACGGCTATCGATCCTGATAATCTATCACCGCGACAAGCTCACGATTTACTCTATAAATTAAAAGCACTTCTTTAATTTACAAACAAAAAAAAGCTGAAGAATAAAACCTTCAGCTTTTTTACACATAACATGGTACTTTATTAAAACTTACGCAAAGTGCTCAAATAAACTCTCTGTGCTTAAGCCTTCTTGTTGCAAAATATCTTTTAAACGACGTAATGCTTCTACCTGAATTTGTCTAACGCGTTCACGGGTTAATCCTATTTCACGGCCAACATCTTCAAGCGTTGATGGCTCATAGCCTAATAAACCAAAGCGACGGGCTAACACCTCACGCTGCTTTGGGTTTAGCTCTCCTAACCAGTCAACAATGTGTTTATTCATATCGTTATTTTGTACTTCGCCCTCAGGACCAACATTGTTGTCATCGGCAATAATATCGAGCAAAGCGGTATCGTTTTCGCCGCCGATCGGCATATCAACCGAGGCTATTTTTTCATTCAAGCGCAGCATTTTGGTGACATCTTCAACCGGCTTATCTAAACAAGCTGCTATTTCTTCGGCGGTTGGTTCATGATCTAATTTTTGAGTTAGCTCGCGCGCGGTACGTAAATATACGTTAAGTTCTTTTACTACATGTATTGGCAAGCGAATAGTGCGCGTTTGATTCATAATGGCGCGTTCTATCGTTTGGCGTATCCACCATGTTGCATAAGTAGAAAATCGAAAGCCACGCTCAGGATCAAACTTCTCTACGGCGCGAATTAAGCCTAAGTTACCCTCTTCAATTAAATCAAGTAACGCTAAACCTCGGTTGTTATAACGACGAGCAATTTTTACTACAAGGCGCAAGTTACTTTCAATCATGCGCTTGCGAGACGCTTCGCACCCTTTTAAAGATTTACGAGAAAAAAACACCTCTTCCTCAGCGCTTAACAACGGAGAAAAACCAATTTCACCTAAATAAAGCTGAGTAGCATCTAAATTTTTAGTGACTTCTTCTTTGACAAAAACGTCATCATCCACAGCTTCAAGCAGCGGTGTTGAATCATCATCAACAGCAGTTTCATCTAATTTATTATCTACGAGGGTGTTTTTATCAACTTTTGCTGCATCAGCCATAAGACTTCTCCTGAGCAAGTTATCAATATCTTTAAAAATTAGGGAAGGTACTTAGCAGGATTTACAGCTTGCCCTCGGTAGCGAATTTCAAAACGAAGTGCCGTTACCGCAGATTCTGTATTTCCTATCTCTGCTATTTTTTGTCCAGCCTTAACTTCCTGTTTTTCTTTAACAAGTAGTTTCGAGTTGTGTGCATAAGCACTCAAGTAGTCGTCATTATGTTTTAAAATAATTAAACTACCATAACCTCGAAGCGCATTACCCGCATAAACCACTGTTCCTTGTGCGGCGGCTAAAACGGCAGCCCCTTTTTTATTAGCAATCTGTAAGCCTTTGTAGCCATTTTCCTTGTTCGAAAAGCGTTGTGTTATTTTGCCTTTTGCTGGCCAAAACCACTGCACTTTACTACTCGACAAATGCTTAGAGTTACTAATTTTTTTATTGGCTTGTTTCTGAACATACCCTCGTTGTTTAGGCTTATCAAGCTCTTTCTTTGATTTATTGTTATTTTTTTGTGAAGTTTTTGCGACTTTTTTAATAGGAGGAGTGTATTTTTTTGTCTTTTTGTATTTTTTTGCTATGGCAGAAAAGGAAATACTCTGCCCGGGGAATATTGTGTAAGGTGCTGGTATTGAATTATTTTTTGCTAAGGTTCTAACATCTTGGCCTGCACTAAATGCAATTGAATAAAGTGTATCGCCTTTTTGAACAGTATATTTATCGCCATTAATGTTAATTTTTCTTCCGTAATTATTA
This sequence comes from Pseudoalteromonas sp. SR45-4, assembly GCF_014163535.1. Classification (NCBI taxonomy): domain Bacteria; kingdom Pseudomonadati; phylum Pseudomonadota; class Gammaproteobacteria; order Alteromonadales; family Pseudoalteromonadaceae; genus Pseudoalteromonas; species Pseudoalteromonas sp. SR45-4. Next base: position 52,963 of record NZ_JACJDO010000016.1, on the reverse strand, counting down.
ACATCATTATTTAAACTACTGACAGGCGCCGGAACATGGCTAGACGAGCAAGCAAAGAGCAAAATACTAATAAATAAAGCAACATAACATTTTATTTGTTTATTCACTGTATTTAGCTCCTTATGTTAATAACATTATTTTATAGTGCTTAACGTAATAAAATGTATGCAACTGCAATTAAAAGCACAACTGCCCATCCAAGCACTTCAATGTATTGACGTAATTTTTGCTCCATTTTAACACCGCCCCACTTCATCAGTGCAGCAACTAAAAAGAACCGAGCGCCTCGCCCTACTGCAGACGCAATTAAAAACGGCAAAAATGCCATTTGTAATACCCCTGCGCCTATAGTAAATACTTTATAAGGAATAGGCGAAAAACCGGCTATAAATACCACCCACACGCCATAGTTTTTAAACCAATCAAGTGCAATATCAAATTTATCTTGCCAGTGCATTTGTACTATAAGTGGCTCAACAACCGGTTCAAATAACCAAAAGCCAAGTAAATAACCTACTATGCCACCAACAACAGACGCTATAGTGGCAAAACTTGCAAACCGCCATGCTTTTTTAGGCTGAGCAAGCGACATTGGTGCCAGCATTACATCAGGAGGGACAGGAAAAAACACAGACTCTGCAAAGCTCATTGCAGCTAAATAACGCTCAGCATGACGGTGCTTAGCCCACACTAGAGCCATATCGTATAACTTAGTAAACAACTTCAAAATGAATTCCTATTCAATATCACCAGCGACTAGCGGTACAAATCTAACCGGCGCAATTACGTGTTCTGTGTAGTTATTGCCATTGCGAATAACCATAGTTAATTTTTGCTCTTGCTCGCCTATTGGGGCAAGTAACACACCACCATCAGCTAATTGAGCTAATAGATCTTGCGGGATTTTAGCCGCGGCTGCGGTGACTATAATGCCGTTAAACGGCGCTTGCGACTCCCAACCTTGCCAGCCATCGCCATGTTTCATTGCCACATTATATAAATCGAGCTGATGTAAACGGCGCTTAGCTTGCCATTGTAATGCTTTAATACGCTCTACTGAGTAAACCTTGGTAAATATTTTAGCCAGTATTGCCGTTTGATAGCCCGATCCTGTGCCTATTTCTAGCACCTTGTCGCGCACACCAGCTAATTGCAACAGTTCGGTCATACGCGCCACAATATAAGGCTGCGAAATAGTTTGCCCTTGGCCTATTGGTAACGCAGTATTTTGATACGCTTTATGTTGCAGCACGTCACCCACAAATATATGTCGTGGTATTTGTGCAATCGCATCTAGTACTTGCGTATCCTCAACACCTTCACGCTGTAATAGCGCTGATAGCGCCTTGGCGCTGCGGGTATAATTAGCCAGCACGGTTTATCTCCAAATCAGCTAACCACTCCCCTACCGCTTTAATACTCTCGTTAGCGGTCATATCAACACTCAGTGGGGTAACCGAGGCATAGCCATTATTAATTGCATGAAAATCGGTACCTTCACCTGCATCACTTTCTGTCCCTAAAGATCCGTACCAGTAAATATCTCGACCCCAAGGATCGGTTTGCTTGGTCATGGTTTCGGCTTTATGGCGCGCACCCAAACGCGTTACCTGCACGCCTTTTAATTCGCTTAGAGGAATGTCGGGTACATTAATATTTATAATTTGATCTTTTGGTAGCGGATGCGACGCTAAACCTTTAATAATACTTATAGTTACCGCTGCTGCCGTTTCAAAATGCTCGCCGTGGTGCGAACACAAAGACACCGCAATAGCAGGCAAACCTAAATGGCGTCCTTCGGTTGCTGCAGCTACCGTGCCTGAGTACAAAGTGTCGTCACCTAAATTAGCGCCGTGGTTTATACCTGCGACCACTAAATCGGGCATTTCATCAACAAGCTGGTTAACGCCTAAATGCACACAGTCAGTAGGTGTACCATTAACCGATATAAAGCCATTTTCAAGCTTTGTAGCACGCAGTGGGTTAAGCAAAGTTAACGAGTTACTTGCACCACTGCAGTTACGGTCGGGAGCAACTAAAGTGACCTCGGCAATTTGCATTAATGCTTGATATAACACCGCAATACCTTTAGCGCCTACACCATCGTCGTTACTTAATAGGATCTTCATCTTTGCTGTCCTTTTCTTTTCGCTCGCGTGGGCTTGCGTCTGTGTAATCCACCAGCTCACGTAATAATGCCGTAGCAAAACAGCCTTTTGGTAAACCAAAACTTAACTTTAAAGTGCTTTCATCTATGGTTTCTACGCTAAAATCTTGCGGGATTAAACGCAGCATTCGGCGCTCATTTTTTAGCCCTAACTCGCCTAAACCATCGCACCAAGACTGATAAGGCCCAAGCCATACTTTTTCTTGTTCGGTGAGCCCTTTTTCGCTTTTACCTACCATAGGTGCCGACATCATAATATCGCCAGAGGCTAGGCGGGCTATGTTCTCATCGCTAATAGCGTCTTCAAAAAAGGCGTTACTGCCGCTGAGCATAAATACTTCACGGTGCATGGTTTTAGCTAAACCATGCTCCTTTACTCGTAAACTTACGAGTTGATTAAATACATGCGAGCGCGCTGCAGAAATAATAATACCGCGTAATTTTTTATCGCGAATACGCTCACCTGCAAACATTTTTTCAGCCATTACCAGGTTATGGCCATCACGGCCAAAGCGTTGCTCGCCAAAATAGTTAGGCACGCCACTGCGTACCGCATTAATACGGCACAAAATATCCAGAGGATCGGTAACATTGCGCAGCGTAATAGTAAATTTATTACCTTTATGACAGCCCGTTCTCAGCTTACGTTCGTGGCGTTGCTGCGATACAACAAACACGCTTTCGCTGTTTAAATCACTAAAATCAATTGGCTTTTTAATGGGTACTTTTACACTAAACCACTGCGAACACACTCCGTGGCGATCTTTCATCCCAGCATAACTTACATCGCGTGGTGATACCCCAGCTCGCTGCGCAATTAACTTTGCTACGTACTGGGTGTTTTCGCCTTTTTTTACTACTTGCAAACATACATGCTCGCCGCTACCGGTAAACTCAATGCCTAAGTCCTCATCTACCATAAAGTCTTCGGCTGTGGTTTTAAAGTCAGCTTTTGATAACGGTGCGCCGTATAAATAATTTAAATCGCTCATGCGTTTGTTTTACTCATTGACTCTTTGTTCATAATTACCACTGCATGGCTCGAAATGCCTTCTTTTCGCCCTTCAAAACCGAGCTTTTCGGTGGTTGTAGCTTTAACATTTATTTGCGATAGTTCGCAGTTTAAATCACTTGCAAGGTTGCTACGCATAGCTTGAATATGAGGCAACATTTTTGGCGCTTGTGCCACTATAGTTACATCTCCATTGCCCAATACATAACCTTGCTCTTTAGCTAAGCTCACCACATGACGCAGTAATATTCGGCTGTCGATATTTTCATATTCACTGGCCGTATCAGGAAAGTGTTTACCAATGTCGCCCATTGCAAGCGCGCCTAAAATAGCATCGCACAGAGCATGTATAGCAACATCGCCGTCGGAGTGCGCTAAAAAACCTTGCGGATAATCAATCTTTTCGCCGCCGATAGTTAATGGGCCAACACCGCCAAATTTATGCACGTCAAAACCATGACCAATTCGTATCATAATGCATTCTCGTTTTGTTGTTTTTGAAGTAAAAAACCAGCCAAGTCTAAATCCTCAGGAGTGGTTATTTTAATATTATCGCTACGCCCTGGTATTAATTTTACTGGCTTGTTAGCCCATTCAATGGCGCTTGCTTCGTCGGTAATAACTGCGCCGCTTGCCAGTGCATTTTGCAGCGCATTTTTAAGATCTTCGTATTTAAAAAACTGCGGAGTAAGGGCTTGCCATAAATCATCTCGGGGTACGGTTTGCTCAGCATAAATATGGCCACGTTTTATAGTGTCTTTTACTTTACTGGCTAAAATCCCGCCTTCATCGGCGCTTATACACTCATTTATAAGTGTATTTATGTCGTCAATAGTAACTAGCGGGCGGGCAGCATCGTGCACAAGTACCCAGTCAGGCGGGTTGGCGGCTAAAAAAAGCAAACTATTTAAAACGGAATCTGCACGCTCTTTACCGCCACAAGTACGCACAATGCGCGCATCAATCACTGGCAATTGCTCAAAGTAAGGATCGTTTTCATTTAGGGCTACAACAATTGTATTAAGCTGCGCTAAAGCAGATAATTTTGTGAGCGTATGCTCTAAAATAGTTTTACCTGCTAATTTAATATACTGTTTAGGTGCATTATGCTGCATTCTGCTACCAACCCCGGCAGCAGGTATAATGGCAGCTATAGTTGGTTTATTTGTCATATTATTGTTGAGCTGGTAAAACACGTATAAATGTTTCGCCCGCTTTAATCATTCCTAATTCGTTACGTGCGCGCTCTTCTATGCCTTCATGGCCAAGCTTTAAATCTTCTATATCGGCGGTTAATACTTTATTGCGTTTAATTAGTTTTTCGTTAGTTTGTAAATGAGATGCAACCGCACTTTTTAAACGTGTGTAGTCTTGTACGCCATTATGGCCAAACCACAATCTATACTGCACAAACAGTGCTAAACATAACAAGCCAACCTGAAAAAACCGCATTTAACACTCCTTATTTTAAATTCAAATAAACTTATTTAATTAACCAAGTTACGTTTGTAATCGTTTTACATTGCGCCAATTTATACTTCCTGCCAGTAGCATTTCGCGCAGCGATAAAACCCGTGGCAAACAACGCTTTGAAAACTGCCATTGGTGCCCGCAACACGCCGCGGTTAATGACACTTTACTCGGCGTTAATAATTGCGCGTTTGGCAGCTCAAGTCCCTGCCCCGAAAACGCAAACCAACCTAGCTCATTACAATGCACTTTATTGTCGCTTACTTGGTCTAGGCTGTCTATTCTAACGCGAATTTGCTCATCACTACGCACTAAAATAGGGATTATTAACCCGACTTTGGCATTATGTTGATAAAAAAGTTCATTTGCTTGAATGTTAATCTCTGGTGGGGTCGGTTTTTGCTTTGCAAGCCAAGAGCCATTTTGCGAATCTAGTTTAAAAGGCGAGCTTGTATTAGCAACTAATGTGGCAGCACGTTCAATGTAATAAGGTAGACTTTTTAATTGGCGACGCAGCCTATCGCTATTAGGCTCAGCGACTAAACGCTGAACCTCACGTTGATAAAATGCATTACACAATTGTGCATATAACACTTTTTTTGCATCGGCTTGCCACATTTCAACTTGTTGTGGCGCGCCAACAGGCTCATTTTTTGCTGCCAATTGCCGTACTCAAAAACACTTAGGTAAATGTTTTATAACACAGTACTGCATAATTTTTAAGCGCCGAGTGCTAAATTAAGCGCTTGGCTTTTCACCTAATTTAGCCATGCCCGACTCTAAAAACTGCACTACAGTATTGCGTTTTTTACCTATGAGTAAACTGCCGTCGGCTAAAAACATAAAGTTTTGCCAGTTGCGTTTAAACACATCAAAGGTGGTTTCAATAATATTGTCGCGTGCCATGCAAAAATAAACAGTGGTATTAGCTTGCCAATCTAAGTGCGCTAAAATAGCTTCGGGAAGTTGTTCATCGCCGTTTTCCCATGCGCTTTCCCAGTTTACTTCTTGGCTATAACTTTCATCTTGACCACACCAATCTGTTTTATCAAAAAAATCAGGGTGATCAAACTCACGGCTCACCATAGTTGTCCACAGTACAGCTGCGCGCTCAAGGCTCATAGGTTTAATGTTTGCAGCATCGTCGGCTGAAACAGGCATGTCTTTATGGCGAAAAACCCATGCTTTTTTGTAATCATCTAGCGTAATATAGTTCATAGTATTGGCAAATTAGTTAGCATTAAAAGTGCAGAAACAAATTATACAAGAGATCAAAACATGACTACAGCAATAAAACCAATTTCCCTCAAATCAGGCATATACCAACACTACAAAGGGGCACAGTACAAAGTGCTTTATGTAGCCACTCACAGCGAAACCAGTGAGCAACTGGTAATTTACCAAGCGCTATACGGTGAGTTTGGTATATGGGCACGCCCTTTAGAAATGTTTAGCGAAACAGTTGAAAAAGATGGCAAAACTATTCCTCGGTTTAGCTACCTTGGTGAAGCCGGTTAACTATGGCATGATAGGATTATAAAAACTCATCTGACCTGTGACGAAAAGAAGGTAATAAAGTGCAATTTAATTCAACCGACAATTACATCGCCAGCTCTGCGCTTAAGCAAGCTGTAAACGCGGCTATTATGCTCGAAAAACCACTTTTAATTAAAGGTGAGCCGGGTACAGGTAAAACCATGCTAGCTGAAGAGCTGGCAAAAAGCTTAGATACCGAACTTATTCAGTGGCACATTAAATCGACCACCAAAGCGCAGCAAGGTTTGTATGAATACGATGCGGTTTCGCGCCTGCGCGACAGCCAGCTGGGCGACGAGCGCGTGCACAACATTAGTAACTACATAGTTAAAGGCAAACTGTGGCAAGCATTTACTTACGCCGACCAACACGGTAAACGCCCGGTATTATTAATAGATGAAATAGACAAAGCCGATATTGAGTTTCCAAACGATCTACTGTTAGAGCTCGATAAAATGGAATTTCATGTTTACGAAACCAGCGAGCGAGTAGTAGCAAAAGAGCGCCCTATTGTGATCATCACCTCTAATAACGAAAAAGAGCTGCCCGACGCATTTTTACGCCGCTGCTTTTTTCATTACATTGATTTTCCATCTGCCGATGAAATGCAGCAAATTATTGACGTGCACTACCCTAACGTTAAGCAAGATTTAGTACGCCAAGCACTCGAAGTGTTTTTTAACCTACGCGAAGCAAACGGTCTTAAAAAGAAGCCATCTACCAGCGAATTACTCGACTGGCTTAAGCTCCTTATGGCAGAAGACATAGACGCAAAAACACTGCACGACAAAGCTAAAAAAGGCGGTTTAATGCCAATGTTTGGCGCACTACTTAAAAATGAGCAAGACATAAGCCTAATCGAAAAACTCGCGTTTATGAGCCGCTAGGGCCTGTTGACCTTTCAGGATTAAAATTTGTTCTAACTAAGGACGATTTAATCGTGGCGCGAGGTTTGTAACCTAGTGGGCTAAGTAAAAGCCGAGCAACAAAGAGTTAATCGTCCCTAGGACGAACCTTCAGGCAGCGCGTGTTTGGTATTTATGCTGCGTTATCGCCTATTTATGGGGAATAACCACACTACATAGGCTCTGCCTTGCCTAAATACCAAACACACTGCTGCAAATTTAACCTCGAAAGATAAACAGGCCCTAACATGTTAATACAGTTTTTTTTCACGCTGCGTAAATACCGTTTACCGGTAAGCCTGCGCGAGTTACTTGATTTAATTAACGCCTTAAAAAAGGGTGTTATATTTGCCGACGTAGACGCTTTTTACCATTTAGCACGCACTATAATGGTAAAAGACGAAACGCACTTTGACCGATTCGACAAAGCCTTTAGCGACTACTTTAGTGGTATTGCCGACCTTGATTTGCTCGAGAGCTTAAAGCAACAGCACAACTTACCAGAAGATTGGCTGCGTAAAGAGTTTGAAAAAAACCTTAGCGATGAAGAAAAAGCGCAACTTAAAGCCATGGGCGGCCTCGACGAGCTAATGAAAACCCTAAAAGAGCGTTTAGAAGAGCAACAAAAACGCCACGCTGGCGGTAATAAATGGGTTGGCACCGGCGGCACCTCACCTTTTGGAGCATACGGCTATAACCCCGAAGGTGTGCGCATAGGCCAAGACGGCAACCGTAACCGCCAAGCAGTAAAAGTGTGGGATAAACGCGAATATCGCAATTTAGACTCCGACCGTGAAATTGGCTCGCGTACTATTAAACTTGCCCTTAAAAAACTGCGTAAATTTGCCCGCACTGGCGCCAGCGACACGCTAGATTTAAACGAGACCATTCGCGCTACCGCAAAACAAGGCGGTATGCTTGACGTAAAAATGGCACCAGAGCGCCACAATGCAGTAAAAGTACTGATACTGTTTGATATTGGCGGCTCAATGGATGACTACATTCATACCTGCGAAGAATTATTTAGCGCCGCCCATGGCGAATTTAAACACTTAGAGTTTTACTACTTTCATAACTGCCTATACGAAAATGTTTGGCAAGACAACCAGCGCCGTCACTCAAACGTAATAGACACCATGACGCTAATTAATAAGTTTACCAGCGACTACAAAGTAATATTTGTAGGCGATGCCACTATGGGCCCGTACGAAATAGCCTACCCCGGCGGCTCGGTAGAGCACTACAACGAAGAGCCCGGCAGTGTATGGTTACAACGTGTCACAAATCACTTTGATAAAGTGGCTTGGCTCAACCCACAACCGGTTGAACACTGGCCGTACTATCAATCAATAGGTTTTATTAAAGAGTTAATGAACAACCGCATGTATGCACTGAGTTTAGATGGAATAAGTAGAGCGATAAAAGAGCTAAGTTAAACAATGCTATTAATGTCAGCTCAATGCTCTGATAAGCAAATGTGACACGCAAGCTTAGCGGTTAGTTTTTACCTTGATTGAGGTAGGTTGGTTTGAGCGAAGCGAAACCCAACGAAAAAAGGCAGCGTCAATTATCATAGGCGTTTTGCATTAACGATTGACTAAAAAGTGCCAAGTGTAGGTCGGATAAGCGAAGCGCCATCCGACACTGTGAAATGTTTTGCCAATTTATTATCAGCATTTTATGTTATCGAGTGGCTGGAAAGTGCCATGAGCGGACTGTCGTAACCTTAGACTCTTGTTATGAGTTTGATCGATATATGTATGTATCTTCAATAAACATACCATTTATTGTATTTCGAGAGAAACGAATACCAGATATTCCATCGTCTGTACCAATTGCGATCTTTAAAATTTGTACAATTTGGTTTTTAGTATTCGAAACACTAATATCATTCAGAGATATTACGTTTTCAGCCTCTTCCGCAAGAAGGTTTGCCTCATTAATTTTCTTATAATATTCACGAGGACCAAGTGTGTCGACTTGAGGAGAGGCTACGATAAATTTCCACACCTGTTCCTCAGATAAAAAGAACCAAAATGCACTCTTAACGTCTGCGTTATTTTTATCAAGACGAGCAACCAATTCAGCACCAGCTTTCATCATTGAATCGGTAAGTCTTTCAGTTACCAAAATGTCTTTAGCCATGCCAATATTCCTGATTGTGGTTTATTAATAGCGTTGAATAAATCAACTGCTTTGTTTTCTTCAATAATACACTCATATCTTGAAGTTTCAGACCAATCTTTTGCTACAGCCCAATTTAATTTAAAATCAAGATCGCTATTTTCCTTTTCTGTTAACTTTTGCTTGAGTCCAGCTACACCAAGTAACTCGTTCAAATTATGAGTATGGCTCTTAGTAGCAAGCTGTTTATTAGGAAAGTCATATTGCTGAACTTGCTTTGCGATACATACTTTAAAAGCACATTCGAGCGAGTAGCCCACCAAATAATACGCACCTTGAAAGTTTCTGGAGTTTAGCAATGCTTGCGCTTCTGAAACTCTAATATCTACAAGATTTTCTAAATCTGATTTATTCATAATATCTTTTCATAATTATCCTGAAAACTCATAACAGCTTATTGACACCGTTTTGGTGGTTTGCAACACACTCAAACGGCGTATATTGCATACCCTGATAATTTCACCAATAATTACCTTTGTAAACAAGTGATTAAAAAAGCTAGGAATTAAGCATGTTATTTTGCACCAAAACGGCGGTTAATAATGTTATCGGACAAAATTAGGACCCAATTCATCAAAACAGGAGTAGATTTAACTTTTACAATGACCGGTTTTCGCTCTAAGCTGACTATCAACGCTGCTAATTATGGGTATTTAGCTTCTAATCAGAGACTTCAAGATTGCAGGCTAAATTTAGCCTACAACTTATTAATTACGTGCTTAGCAACAGCAAGTGGCCTGCCAACTTTGCAACCCCCACCAAATCAAGTATTCAGTGATTGCTCGTTTTACTATGGGTCCTTCGTCTCGCACCTAAAATCACATCATCATCCACACTACAAATACCACAGAAAAACCGACCAAGTACAGTAGTCCTACCCAGCTTAAACTTTTAAGTAGTACGCCGTGTTTAATGCTGGGCTCGGAGCGCACTAGGCTAAAGTTAAGCCATGCAAATATAGGGGTGGTTACAAATGACAGTGTCATGGCAAAGGTAAGCATAGGACCTAAGGCTGATTCAAAAAATAAAATAACCGCCATACCAGCAAGTGCTTGCAGTATTAGCCATGTATTTAAGCTGTGTTTTGATTGCTTAAAACCAAGTAATTTATGCGATTCGTTTAAAGTACGCGCATAACCATCTAGTACCGTTAATGTGGTACCAAACATACATAAAAAAGCGATGGCTGATACTAGCGGCCTTGCCCACTCGCCAATGGTAAGTGCGTACATATCAATAAGCTGTTTGGCAAAAGCGACCCCACCGAGTTCTATATTACTGCTTTGCCCGTATTGCACTAATACACCTAAGCTAAAAAACACCAGCGCTAAGCCTGCGGTTAACCAGTAACCCACGTTAAAGTCGAACAAGCCTTCGCGTTTAGATATTGTTTGTTGTGCTTGTTTTTCCTTTAACCACAGTGAGCTAAGTGCGGATATTTCAATGGGGGCGGGCATCCAACCCATTAGTGCCACCATAAAGCTAAGCATGGCTAACTCATACGGTGAAGGGCCTACATAGTCAGCAGGTGCCATTGGGCCATTACTAAAGGCAATAGCAAGTGCTATTAATGTTGCTAATGTAAGTAGCCCCATAATGCCTTTTGCCACGTTATCTAGCGCTTTAAAGTGCCCTAGCAAAAGTATGGTTAAGCACACGCCAAGTAAAATCCAACACAGCAGTGTTATTTCTATTGTGATAGGTAGTGCGTAATGCAACAAGCTTGCGGTGAGTAATAATACGCCTGCAGTATTAACGATAGCGGCAACAACATTAAGAACAATGAAGCTGTAAAAATAAAATGGCCCTTTGCTTTTATAACCCTCTACTAGGCTATTTTTGGTAGCGAGTGTGTACTCCATGCCAAAGCGAAAAAATGGGTACTTTAAAACGTTTACTACTAAAATAAGCCAAAATAATTGCCAGCCAAATATGGCTCCCGCTTGGGTTGATGCCACTAAATGTGAACCACCAATTGCAGCGGTTGCCATTAGAATTCCCGGCCCCAATGCATTTAAGCGAGTTTGCCAATTTGATACTACAGAGCGCATGTGTGTACTTACTGTTTATTTATAATAATGAATAAATTACAGAGTTTTAACGCAAAATGAAAGCTGAAAAGTATTAATAAATGAGGGGGTAAAACGAAGCTAATAAATAATGGTTTTAGGCCCTAAAAGTTAGGGCCTAAACTCTAAAAACGTTAACGAAGATCCATCTCTTGGATGATTTCGTGTGCAATTTCTGGGGTTGTTATTTCTGGTTTTTCATGCAAATTAGCTTTAATTTGCCCTTTGCGATGTTTTAGTGACGTATCTAGTTTTTTTGCGGCACTACTAATTGCTGGATACAGCACTTCGTTTTCGCCCTTAACCGATATACGTGCACCTTCGTAAATAGTGCTAATTTCCGCTTGAAGCTTGTTGTGAACTTTAGAAAGAATAATGTCGAGCGCGATCAAAGATGGAAAGTGATTCGCTATTTTTGAAAACTTTTCGTTTACGTGTTCTCTAATTGAATCAGTAACGTCAACATGGTGACCTGTAAGATTAATTTTCATTTTATATCCTTTTATGTGTTACTTCATAGTTAGTATTGGGGGCAATATGAATTAACACAAGGAGAAATGTAACTATTTAAGCAAATATTTGTTAGTAAAGCTGATTTAGATCACTCACTGAGCATTAAACATGCAAAAGCCCGCATTATACGGGCTCTTTAAGCGGTTAAATAACATACTAACCGCGTTATATTTGTGCTATTAATCTGTGTATGAACAGCAATAATCAGCAAAGTCGCTTACTTTTACCTTAAAGCTTACGTTTGCATCAACATTAAATGATTCACCCGCATTAAATGTTTTCCACTCGCTTTCACCTGGCAATAAAATATCCCACTGCCCTGCTAATAATTCCATACATTCTTTTTGGTTAGTGTCGAACACAAACTCACCTGGTTGCATAAAGCCTAATGTTTTTGCTTCACCACTGCCTAATAAAACGGTTCGGCTTGACACTTTGCCATCAAAATACACATTGGCTTTTTTAATTACACTAACATTTTCGAACTTTGACATATTTAGCTCCTGCTAATAATTTAAGATTTTTATTTATAAATTTTATCGCACTACCTTGCCTGATAGCTTACTTTCTTGCAAGGAAAGCAGTATTGCTTTAAGTGAAGTTGTTTCATATTCGGGCATAAAAAAACCCGCAACATATGCGGGTTTTTCAATTGCTTACTTTATTTAATCAAAGGCGATTAAAAAAGCTCGTTTGCTTTATTTACAATGTTTGCCACTGTAAAGCCAAAGTGCTCAAACAGCTCGCCTGCAGGCGCTGACTCACCAAAGGTGGTCATACCTACTACTGCGCCATTTAGGCCTACGTACTTGTACCAGTAATCAGCAATACCTGCTTCTACTGCTACGCGGCGTGTAACAGATGCCGGTAATACGCTTTCTTTATACTCTGCGCTTTGCGTTTCAAAAGCATCAGTACACGGCATAGATACAACACGTACCTTTTTACCTTGCTTGCGTAGTTCGCTTGCAGAATCTTGTGCTAGTTGCACTTCAGAACCCGTTGCAATGAAAATAAGCTCTGGATTGCCTTCGCAGCTAAGGATGTAACCACCCTTTTTAACGTCGCTCAGTTGCTGTGCGTTACGTGCTTGTTGCTCTAAACCTTGGCGAGTAAAGATTAGTGATGTAGGACCGTCTTTACGCTCAATAGCTTGTTGCCATGCAATTGCCGACTCCACTTGGTCACATGGGCGCCAGTTGTATAAGTTAGGCGTTAAACGCATGCTAGCAATTTGCTCTACTGGTTGGTGAGTTGGACCATCTTCACCTAAACCAATTGAATCGTGCGTGTATACAAAAATGCTTGGTTGCTTCATTAATGCAGCCATACGTACAGCATTTTTTGCATATTCAACAAACATTAAGAACGTAGCACCGTAAGGAATAAAGCCTTTATGCAGGGCAATACCATTCATAATTGCCGACATACCAAACTCACGTACACCGTAATAAATGTAGTTACCGCTTGCATCGTCGCGTGTTAAGCCTTTAGAGCCATCCCAAATTGTTAGGTTTGAGCCTGCTAAATCGGCTGAACCACCCATAAATTCTGGTAATAACGGGCCAAATGCGTTTAATGCATTTTGCGACGCTTTACGAGACGCTGGGTTTGCAGGGTTTGCTTGCAGCTCTTCAATGTATGCTTGAGATTTTTCAGCCCAATCGCCTGGCAGTTCGTTGTTAATACGACGCTTGTATTCTGACGCTAGCTCTGGGTATGCTTTTGCGTATGCTGCAAATTTTTCATCCCAGCTTGATTCAAGCTGTTGACCTTTTTCTTTGCTATCCCATTGTGCATAAATGTCTGCAGGGATTTCGAATGCATCGCCAGTCCAACCTAAAAATTCGCGAGACGCTTTAATTTCGTCCTCACCTAGTGGTGCACCGTGACAATCGTGGCTACCCGACTTATTAGGTGAGCCGTAACCAATAATTGTTTTACAACAAATTAGTGATGGCTTATCGGTAACACTTTTAGCTTCTGCGATTGCAGCACTTATAGCATCGCTGTCGTGGCCATCAACACCGCTAATTACATGCCAACCGTACGCTTTAAAGCGAGCTGGCGTATCATCGGTAAACCAACCTTCTACTTCGCCATCGATTGAAATGCCGTTGTCATCCCAAAATGCAACAAGTTTACCTAGGCCTAATGTGCCTGCAAGTGAACCAGCTTCATGAGAAATACCTTCCATTAAGCAGCCGTCGCCCATAAATGCATAGGTAAAGTGATCAACAATATCGTGACCTTCACGGTTAAACTGTGCAGCTAGCGCTTTTTCGGCAATTGCCATACCTACTGCGTTAGTGATCCCTTGACCTAACGGGCCGGTAGTAGTTTCGATTCCTGGTGCATAACCGTACTCTGGGTGACCAGGTGTTTTTGAATGCATTTGACGGAAGTTTTTAATTTCGTCTAACGGTAAATCATAACCCGTTAAATGTAATAAAGAATAAATAAGCATTGAACCGTGGCCGTTCGATAATATAAAGCGATCTCGGTCAGCCCACTCTGGGTTTGTTGGGTTATGTTTTAGATAATCGCGCCATAATACTTCTGCGATATCTGCCATGCCCATAGGGGCTCCAGGATGACCAGATTTGGCCTTTTGTACTGCGTCCATTGACAAGACACGAATAGCATTTGCAAGTTCTTTGCGAGATGGCATGAATTCTCCTACCTTAATATATTTTTGCGCGGGTATTTATGTATTCGATTATGCCGCCGTATAACTTGGCGACTAGTGTATACTCCATTCTTACTTATTGTAGGGGCGGTGTGCAATTAAAAACCCATAATAATAGGTCATTATGAATATTTTTTGAGACCGAAAAGTTATTAAATATTTTATTTAGACGTCTAGGCGTAAAAACACTATGCAAGGTGTTTTGTTTTCGATAAAATACGCCCCTTAATTTTTTAGCGCTAATACCGACGTTTGTGAAGCGCAATATTTGTGAGCAGAAATACAATGGCAAAACATTTATTTACTTCTGAATCAGTTTCTGAAGGTCATCCGGATAAAATCGCCGATCAAATCTCTGATGCGGTACTTGATGCTATCCTTGAGCAAGATTCTCATGCCCGAGTTGCGTGTGAAACTTACGTAAAAACCGGTATGGTTATGGTTGGTGGTGAAATCACTACTAGCGCATGGGTTGATATCGAAGAAATTACACGTAAAACAATTCGCGACATTGGCTACACTAATTCAGATATGGGTTTTGATGCAGATTCATGTGCAATTTTAAACACTATTGGTAAACAGTCTCCTGACATTAACCAAGGTGTTGACCGTACTAGCCCAGAAGAACAAGGCGCTGGCGATCAAGGCTTAATGTTTGGTTACGCATGTAACGAAACTGAAGTACTAATGCCTGCTCCTATTACCTACTCACACCGTTTAGTGCAGCGCCAAGCACAGGTTCGTAAAAGCGGCGAGCTTAACTGGTTACGCCCAGATGCAAAATCACAAGTTACGTTTGCATACGAAAACGGCAAGCCAGTAGGTATTGATGCTGTTGTACTTTCTACGCAGCACAGCGAAGATATTTCACAAAAAGATTTAATCGAAGCGGTGATGGAAACTATCATCAAGCCGGTACTTCCTGCTGAGCTAATTACTAGCGCGACTAAGTTTTTTATTAACCCAACAGGTCGCTTTGTAATTGGCGGACCAATGGGCGATTGTGGCTTAACCGGTCGTAAAATCATTGTAGATACCTACGGCGGCATGGCTCGTCACGGTGGCGGTGCTTTCTCTGGTAAAGATCCATCAAAAGTTGACCGTAGTGCTGCCTATGCTGCACGTTATGTTGCTAAAAACATTGTTGCTGCTGGCCTTGCTGATAAGTGTGAGCTACAAGTATCGTACGCTATTGGTATTGCAGAGCCTACGTCTATAAGCGTAGAAACCTTTGGTACCAGCAAACTAGAAGAAAGCCGTTTAATTGAGCTTATTCGCGAGCACTTTGACTTGCGCCCTTACGGTTTAATTAAAATGCTTGATTTAGAGCGCCCTATCTACCTTCCAACGGCGGCTTACGGCCACTTTGGTCGTGAAGAGTTCCCTTGGGAGCGTACCGATAAAGCAGAAGCACTTCGCGCTGCTGCTGGTCTTTAAGCCAACATACTATTAAAAATATAAACGGCCCTTTTAAGGGTCGTTTTTATATCTAAAGCTTATTATTCAAGCCGTGAAACATAAATCACTCTCGAATTGTTTTGCACTTTCGGTATATACTCGTTTTACTATAAAAGCTTAGGGAATTAAAAATGGCCGACAACTTTAGTGTTACCTTTGTAGGACTCGCTGAGGGCGTTGACAGCAAAGCTGTTACTGCCATGCTTGCTACTAAATTAAAAACATCAAATGAAAAAGTGTCGCTTTTTTTTAATGGTAAACCGCTATTTGTGCCAAGCAATAAAGACAAAGCCCTAAAGCAAGCCAAACTACTTGCCAGCTTAGGTATTAAAAGTAAGCTGCAGGCTGTTACCAACCCTAATAAAAATACTCAACTGACAAGTGCAACGAGTAGCCAGCGCGATGACAGAATTTTTGATGCGCTTGATTACATTACCAGTAGCTTAATTCGCCTTGAAGAAAAACTAGACGAGCTTGAACAGCGCCTACCCGAGGTTGAAGCCACAGCAATTACCGATGAACACATAGAGTGGCAAGACGATGATCTTATGCTTGATGATGAGTTGCTCACGCCACTGCAAAAACGCAGTAATGTGTTGTTATATTCACTCATAGCAACTGTGGTTACTTTGCTTATTTTATTAGCAATATATTTAACCGTCCCTAACTTATTCTCTTTTTAATTACGGGGTGAAATCCTAAAGTGAGCAATAAACGTGCAACAATAAGAGCGTCTGTCCGCGAACTGCGTAATAATTTATCAAACAACCAACAATTAATTGCCGCCCAATCGCTAAAAGTGAATTTTATTCAACACTTAAATGGCAAAAAAAACACTAAAAAAGAGCATATTGCCATTTATTTTAGTAACGATGGCGAGTTAGATACCTCATTGTTAATTAATGAATTATGGGATAAAGGGCACACCCTTTACCTACCTGTAATCCACCCCTTTAACGGGGCTAATTTACTATTTCAGCGTTATGAAAAAAACTCACCCATGAAGGCAAACCGCTATGGTATCTTGGAACCTAAGCTCAATTGTACTCAAATATGCCCGTTACCAGAGCTTGATTACCTACTTATGCCATTAGTGGCATTTGATAACCAAGGTAATCGCTTAGGAATGGGGGGTGGGTTTTACGATCGGACATTGGCGCGGCTACACCAGCAACACTGGCAAAAGCCGCAACTTATTGGTTTAGCACATGAATGCCAAAAAGTAACAGCTTTACCCATAGAATCATGGGATGTGCCACTTAAAACAATTATCACCCCAAATAAAACCTACTGTTGGTAAAGCGTTACTTTGTATACCAGCAGAAATTTTTGACATAAATGAGCATAAAACAATGACACAAGACGAATTAAAAAAAGCAGCTGCTTGGGCAGCGTTAGAGTTTGTAAAAGAGAACACTATTGTAGGCGTAGGTACAGGCTCAACGGTTAATCACTTTATTGATGCACTAGGCTCAATAAAAGACACTATTAAAGGCGCGGTTTCTAGTTCAGAAGCCTCAACTGCTCGTTTAAAAGCGCTAGGCATTGAAGTATTTGAACTTAATGACGTTGATGTTTTAGATGTATACGTTGACGGCGCTGATGAAATTAACGCCCATAACGAAATGATTAAAGGCGGTGGTGCAGCCCTTACTCGTGAAAAAATAGTAGCAGCGGTAGCTAAACAATTTGTGTGCATTGTAGATGACACCAAATTAGTAGCAATCTTGGGTGGTTTTCCACTGCCGGTTGAAGTTATACCCATGGCACGCAGTTACGTAGCACGCGAATTATTAAAACTTGGCGGTGATCCTGTGTATCGCCAAGGTGTAGTTACCGATAACGGTAACGTTATTTTAGATGTACATAATTTAAAAATTACCCAAGCTAAACAACTTGAAACACAAATTAATCAAATTGTTGGCGTAGTTACCAACGGCCTATTCGCAGAGCGTGGCGCTGATAAAGTGATTATCGGCACTAAAAATGGGCCACAAATTAAATAGGATGAGGTTATGAGTAAGGTATCGTTGGCAAAAGACAAAATTAAAATTCTTTTGCTTGAAGGTGTTCACCAAAGCGCTGTTGAAACGCTAAAACGTAACGGTTATAGCAACATCGACTATGTTAAAACATCCTTACCTGAGGACGAGCTAAAAGAACGTATTAAAGACGTACACTTTGTGGGGCTTCGTTCTCGTACTCATATTAACCAAGCTGTGTTAGAAGCTGCTGAAAAGCTCGTTGCGGTTGGCTGCTTTTGTATTGGCACTAACCAGGTTGACTTAAATGCGGCGCGCGAACGTGGTATTGCAGTATTTAACGCACCATTTTCTAACACCCGCTCGGTTGCAGAGCTTGTACTTGGTGAAATACTATTGCTATTACGCGGTATTCCACAGCGTAATGCTGCTGCACATCGTGGCGGCTGGTTAAAAACCGCAAACGGCTCGTTTGAAGCTCGTGGTAAAACATTGGGTATTATTGGCTATGGCCACATTGGTACCCAGTTAGGTATTATGGCCGAAAATATTGGTATGCATGTTGAGTTTTACGATATTGAAGATAAGTTATCACTTGGCAACGCTAAGCAAGTACATAATTTAACTCAGCTATTACAACGCTCTGATATTATTACTTTGCATGTACCTGAAACCCCACAAACTAAGAACCTTATTGGCACTGCCGAACTTGCGGTTATGAAACAGGGCGCTATTTTAATAAACGCTTCACGCGGTACTGTGGTTGATATTGACGCATTGGCAGAAGCGCTTACCGATAAAAAACTCAGTGGTGCAGCAATCGATGTATTCCCGATTGAGCCTAAATCTAACGATGAAGAGTTTGTATCGCCACTGCGTAATTTTGACAATGTTATTTTAACGCCGCACATTGGTGGTTCAACTCAAGAAGCACAAGAAAACATTGGTATTGAAGTAGCTGGAAAATTAGCTAAATACTCAGATAACGGCTCAACTATTACTGCTGTTAACTTCCCTGAAGTATCACTACCAGAGCTTGCTAATCGTAGTCGCTTACTGCATGTACATCACAACCGCCCTGGCGTATTAACACAAATAAACCAAGCGTTTGCACAGCACGGTATTAACATTGCCGCGCAGTACCTACAAACTGATGAATCAATTGGTTATGTAGTTATTGATGTAGATACCGACCACTCAGAAGTTGCCCTTAAAGAGCTAAGCGCTGTTGAAGGCACGATAAGAGCACGTATTTTACACTAACTAATTTAAGCTTTAGAAAATTTTAAGCCGCGTTTACTTTATAGTAAACGCGGCTTTTTTATTCCCCTGCTTAGCGGTAAAACTAATTAAAATAGGAATATATTTTAATTTTGATTAACTGTCTGCTCTATTCTTTTATCAGGCACTAACCATAGCAGCGCCACTGCCACATATATTACTTGTGCTAACCACGGTGCTACAAATGCTACACCAACTGCCGATAAGTAAAGCGCCATAGACACTTTGCCTTTCCAATCTGCGCCGATTGCTTTGCGTAAAACAGAGCTGCAGCCATCTGTTGCCATTATGCTGCGTTGTAAAATATTATACGCAATCGCCGCCATAAACAGCACGGCACCATAAGTCGCGGTAGGTAGCGGCTCAAAGTGATTACCTCCCATCCAACTGGTCGAGAACGGGAATAATGATAACCAAAAAAGTAAATTTAAATTTGACCACAATACCCCACCCGAAACACTGCCAGCAGCGTGTAATAAATGATGGTGGTTATTCCAGTAAATTCCTACGTATACAAAACTTAAAACATAACTAAAAAAGTTAGGGAGCATAGGCACAAGTGCTTCAATTCCTGCGCCTTCAGGTATTTTTAGCTCCAATACCATAATGGTAATAATAATTGCTAACACACCACCACTAAAAGCTTCTAATCGACCTTTTCCCATCTGTAACCCTGTAACCCCGTTCAACTTTAAGTAATTAGTTTGAGCCTTAATGGCTATTTAATACGATAAATAACAGCTTTTATAGTAATGAATACTAACGATTAAATAAGTACCGGTAAACTAATTGTTAATTCTTGAGCGTTAACACCTAGTATAAACGTAAAATTTACGCATAAAAAAGCGCGAGTTAAACTCGCGCTTTAATTATGTGCGTCGTACTATTATTTTTAACTGATAGCACGATTGCTAGAGCGACTTTTAGTCGCCTTTAACTTCTAAATTAATGTACTCTACAAGTTTTTCAGGCTGGCCTATTAGCATCATTATTTGTTGGTTAACTTCCATCATAGTTTTGCCTTCAGGTAGTTTTGCCGACACGCTAAATGAATTTAAACCTTTAACAAAGCCGCTAATCGCCTCTGCAATCTCTTCGGTTACTGGCGCTTGCTGTAGTTGCTGCTCAACCATCATTTGCATTTGCTCAACATTCATACCTTGCTTAACAAGCTCACTTTCTAGCAACGCTTTAAGCTCGCCTTGGTTATTAAGTTCAAAGTTAACACTGCGCGGCTCTAACTTACTCATGGCTTTCATTATTAGCGTTTGCTGCTGTAATTCTTGCTCATAAGTTAAAGGCTGGCTGCCCGCTGCTTGCTGCGCTTTACTAATCGCAAGCGATGCATCCATAAGTGCTTGTGTGTTTGCCAGTCCCATATTCATATTAAAGCTAACAATGTCTTTTGCATCTAACTTAACAACCACATCGCTGTCGCCCGACTTTTCATCGTAATCAAGTGATGAATGTAAATCGTAACTGGCCGACGCTAACATAGTATTTGTATCGGCTGGTAATTTAGCCACAAAGTCTTTATTAAATTGAAAGCTTTTTACATCAAATGTAGTGTGTGGTGAAATTTTATCGGTTTCGTAGCCTGTCACTTCAATGCTTTGAATACTGGCAACATTATCGCCTTCAGAACTAATGACTTCCATATTGCTAATTTCTACACTATTGGAAATAACACTAGCCGATAAGTCTGCATACTTAAATGTAGCGCCGGTTTGCTCGCTCACTAGTGCTAGTTGCTTATCTATTTCTGCACGTACTTCTTTAGTGGCTACGTGATTTGCATAACTTACGCCACCAACACCGGCAGCTACAATTGCTGCAGCTATAACTAACTTTTTCATGTTATTTCCTTATTTAAGTCTTTATATAAATTGTTTCAGCTCAAGAGTAACATTGCAGAACATCACCGATAAGCGTTTTTGCTAATTAATTAAACTAAGTAACTCATGTACTGTTTTTATCGGGGTGATCTTAGCGCCCAGCCCTTCCATTGATTTATGGTAATTACGAAATGGAATAAATATTTCCGTAAAGCCATGCTGCGCAGCTTCTTTAACGCGCGGTACGCCACTGTCTATTGGGCGTACGTCGCCATTTAAACTCAGCTCTCCCATAATACAAGTGGTACGTGGCACCACAAAATCATTTAAGCTGCTAAGTAGCGCAGCAACCAACGCTAAATCTATACAGGTTTCTGATTCATCAATTTTTAAGCCACCCACTATATTAAAAAACGTATCGTGAAATATTTTAGTTTTTGTGTGCTTACGCAGTATGCCGGTGAGCATTTTTATTCGGTTCATGTTTAAACCAACGCAAACACGCTGCGGAAATTCCGCCTCAATCTCAGTGGTTAAACATTGAATTTCGAGTAATAAATTACGATTACCTTTACGAATACACGTAATTGCAGAGCCAGGTGAATCTGTAGTTGAGCCTGATAAAAATATTTCGCTGGGGTTATCAACGCTGAGCATACCGCGTTCGCACATTCTAAAAATACCGACTGTATCTATATCACCAAAGCGGTTTTTATTTGCTCGTAAGGTACGAATTTGCCCATCGTTAGTATCTATATGCAATAGAGCGTCAACTATATGCACCAGCGTTTGCGGACCAGCTATTTCGTTGTTTTTATTTACATGGGCAATAATGAACATAGTGACATCATTTTGCTTACAGTATTGCGTAAGTGCTTGCGCGGCACTTTTCACTTGCGAAGGCGAGCCTGGGCTACCGTTAGCTGTGTCGGTGACCACTGCTTGAATGGAGTCTATTACTGCAAACTTAATTTTATTTTTATCGAGTTCTTCAATGATGGTTTCAACACTGGTTTCGGAAAGTAAATAAAGCGCATCAGGGTTATAGTTTAGCTTTAAGCGATTTACTCTGTTTTTAAACTGCGATAAAGATTCTTCTGCGGTACAGTAAAGTGAGGGCATACGTTGTGACATTCGCGCCACTAAATCAGATAACAAGGTTGTTTTACCGGCCCCAGGATCGCCTGAAATTATATTAACTGATCCCGTTGTTACACCGCCACTTAAAACACGATCGAGCTCGCCAATTTCAGTGAGCTGTTTTTCGGTTTCTGCGGTAGCAATATCATTAATTTTTTTAGAACCGCCACCAATCCCCCCAGCATAACCACCTACACTTACGCGTGCCGATGCTTTTTTACTTTGCCCTGCTGACGGTTTAAATTCTGCTAATGTGTTCCATGCACCACAGCGGCATTGACCTTGCCAACGTTGGTAGTTCATGCCACATTCGGTACAAACAAACTCTACTTTTGCCGCTTTAGCCATTTATAACTTTACCTACTATTCTTTAATTTTAAAAATACTTAATGTTAAGTGCTTATTTTATCATTTTAAACTTTCGCCTAACAATGAGTCATGCCAACAAGATAATTTAGCACTACTATTATTATCTATAAATGCTGTTTTCTTTTTTACTATACTTTAGGGCATACTTATTGCTTGAATAATAGTTTAAAGTAACTTGCCAATAAATTGGTATTTAACACATAATAACAAGCGCTAAACTGTAGTTACTCGAATAATCGTACCTATATTAATAACA
Organism: Pseudoalteromonas sp. SR45-4; assembly: GCF_014163535.1. Lineage (NCBI taxonomy): Bacteria > Pseudomonadati > Pseudomonadota > Gammaproteobacteria > Alteromonadales > Pseudoalteromonadaceae > Pseudoalteromonas > Pseudoalteromonas sp. SR45-4. The sequence goes on along the minus strand of NZ_JACJDO010000016.1, from coordinate 30,097 downwards.
ATAACACGATACGACATTTATTGAGTTTTCTAATAAATGGATTTAATAGTATACCTACTTTTTTAATTAGACGGTGATGGTTTTATAAATGGCTGAAGACATACTGCTCAAGCACGAAGATCTTATATCTGAATTAAAACATTATTTAGGCAACCCTAAATTTGATTTAATTTTTAAGTCTAAAATAGCTGGGCTTACAAAGCCTGAACAGTTTTTAATGAAAATGGAAATGACACGCTTATCTCAGCCGATAGCGCGCTTTATTGACTTACGTGGTTTGGTGACTGGGCAGGTAAAGCCTTATGATCACAATGGCAAACAACATTTCATGGATGAAACAGCGATTGAAGTATTTGAAGCTGCGCTAAAACAACACGGTGGTTATACCCTTGCCGTTTATGAGGCAGTGATGAACACCGAAAATAATCATCGGGTGTTACAACGCAAAACCACAGAAAAAATTGCAGAGCAAGCCATTGATGACTCCCTTAATACAAATGTTATAAAGTTTGCCTCTTATGAAAGCCGCTCTGAAGAGCGAATGAACTATTCAATTAAAGTAACGGTTGAATACAACGACAAAAAAAGTATTGCTGCTAGCACTTCCGATATATCCCTCAGTGGTTGTAAAATAAAGCTAGCCACTCGTTATGTGCTAAAAAAAGGACATTTAATCGCCTTGCGTTTGGTAGGTTTAGAGCAAGACTTTGAGCTAGGTTTAAAAAATGGCATTCAGTATGAGGTTGTCGCTGTAGAAAATATTTCTAAAGAGTTTAATCATATTCGTTTAAAACGCACCTTTATTGAAAATAATGAAGCGTTTGATAATTTTTTAGAAAGCTTTATCCACGGTAATAAACGTCGCTATAAAGTAAACCTTGATAATACGCTCGATGCTGTGGTTTCTAAGGGTTACGAGCAATACTATATTCCACGCGTCACCTCTTTATATGTGTTTTTAAGTAAAAAAGACAATGTACTTTATCCTAGCTTAAGTCTAACCACCGAAAACAACATTTTTATTCAACGTTACTTTACCGATGAACGCCAAACCCCTTGTTTATACAGTGTGCTTAATGAGCAACGCATTAATGCATTACTTTTAAAACAGGCTCCAGTTAAAGAAGATTATTTATATACTTTTACTCATATTTCAGCGGGCAAAATTTATTATTATTCTGCAACACGTAATGAGCTTGAACAAAACCCTCAGCTAAAAAACTTATTTTTAGGTTTTGGCAGTCAAAAAGACACTTGGCAGTGCTTTAAAATACAAATTATGCCAAGCCATCCAGATGACTCATTTATTCCTTTATCGTTACCAAACACTGTAAGTAAAAATATTGAAAAGCTCAATAAGCCGCCTTCTCCTCGGGTAGAAGGGTTAGTGAAAAATGTAAAATATATGGTGGTACTAACTGCTATTGGTAATAAAACTGAACAGCAACACTATCAGCAATTAAATTACGATAAAGCTTTGATTAATCAATTGAAGAATTTTGGCCATAGCAAAAGTAAGTCTGCGCCTTATTTAGATATTGTACCTTTAGAGTATGTAAATCTTCGCTCTGATAAGCGCTACTTATATAAAACGAATGTGTCGATTAGCGTAAACGATGAGGTAGTACATGGCCTTACTCGCGACTTTTCGGTTATGGGCTTGCAGCTTGAATGCAAACAACCAGTAAGCTTAAAAAAAGGCGACATTGTTTTACTCTCGTTTCCTGACTTACAAAAAATAACCAAAACATATCAGCTTAGTGAGCTAAAGTACGAAGTGATGGCTGTAAATAAGTCGTTCACTATTATTAATTTAAAAGCCAGCCGAGTTGCCGACTTACCCCATGCTGGAGTGCTGTTTTTTACGCAGTTAATTAACAGTAATAAAGATAAACTAAAAGTGTCAGAAGAAGCGCCTAAAGTGCCAGGGCTCTCTACAGCACTTAGAAATATGGTAACTAAAAGCGTTTGCCAGTTCCCACTTTATTTACATAAAGAAGGAGCGCACTTTAAAGCAGGTGCAATTGGCTTTGGCTTATACCCTAGCCCACTACATGTGCTTTTACAAAACTTTGGTTTGTTGGGTAATAAAACCGATTTATCGAGCATTATTACTGATGAGCAAATCGTTAATGTGATCACCCCACAGATAAAAGATCTTAGCCGCCAAGATCCGCCAAGCGCCTTTACACTTGTGATTAATTTTGATCCCCGTAAGGGCAGTATTTCAGAGTCTACTACCAGTTATTGCATAGCAGGTGAGGATTATAATGATTTTCAGGAACAAATAAGCAAAGGCTTAAAGTCGAATCTTATTTTTGTTATGCGCTTGTATATATCACGTACTGGACGCCCAGATACCGATTATTTATCTAACGAACTAAAATATGTGAGTCAATATGCGCTGCATAAAGCAAGGGAATTAGAAGAGGCATTGTGGTCTGTAGCGGGTGTCGGTGATATTGTCGATATCACCGAAGAAGCCTTAAGCCATTTAAAACTTGAACAGCAACAAGTTGACCAAATGGGTCGCCGCAAACTGCTTTGGCTAAACCGCCTGCGTTAAACAGTAGCCACACTATTTAATGGTATAGCTAGCATATACAGTAATTGTAATAACGAGCCTTGGCAAATAGCTGCTTGGGCTTGCTCAACCACTTTTGCTTTACCATGTACTGCTACACCTAGCCCTGCTGTTGCCATCATTTTTAAATCGTTAGCCCCATCGCCAATCGCCACTGTTTGCGACTTTATTAATCCCAGCTGTTGCTGTAATGACTCTAAAATAACGGCTTTTTGCTGTGCATCTACAATTGTTCCTAATACTTTACCTGTGAGCTTATTATCTTTAAATTCAAGCACATTAGCGTGTACTTCATCTAAATTGATTAACGCTTGTACTTGCTCTGCAAAGGGTACGAAACCACCCGACGCAATGGCTAAGTGCCACTGATGCTGTTTAAGTATTTGGCAAAGCATTTTAATACCCGGCATTAAAGGTAAATTATTTTTTAACTCATCTATTAAGCTTTTTTCAATTCCGGTAAGTTTAGCGACGCGCTGATTTAGGCTTTCACTAAAATCAAGCTTACCAGCCATTGCCAGTGCAGTTACCGAAGCAACCTCATCGTATACGTTAGCTAAGCGTGCAATTTCATCTATGCACTCAATAGTAATAGCGGTTGAATCCATATCCATTACCAATAAACCTGGCTCATACAAGTTGGGTGGGCAAGCTATTTGCACTAGCTGAAAATCAAGTGTGCTGGAAAATTGTTGTAATACTAGCGGGTTAATCGGCAGCTCTGCTTGCTTAATATAAAAACACAGTGCCGCTGGTAAACTTAAGTCGGGCTGATACTGGCAAAGCCCTGTAACGGTTTGATTATGCTTCGCAAAAAAATCTATTATGGCTTTAATATGGGTAATACTAAAATTGCCAGCAAAGGCAATACTAAATAAACCTTGGTGTTTATTAGGTAGGTTTTTTAACGGTAAAAACACCTCATCCTGATAGCTAAACCATTTATTTAATACTAACTGCGTTAATGGTTGCTCAGCACCAGGCTGTGCCATGTTCGTTTGCGACATGGATTCTCCGTGAATTTTTTTGTTATCCTGATAGCTACTTACAAAATGTTAAATATATTACTTGCGCTAAATTCGCCATCAGGTGGGGTTTAAGGTTATAGTATACCCAAACAACTTGGGTATAGCATTTGTAACATCAAATCAAAATGCTGTCAGTAGTATATACGGTGACTATGAAAAATAACCATCTTAAAAACCCTATCACTGCCTCACAAAAAAAACGCTTAGTGCGTTTATTGCTTGCTACTGCCTGCTTAATATTACTGAGCTGGGTGGGCATTAATAGTAGTTTTCAAAGCCATCAATTACTTTATGACAGTGCCGATAGTACTGCAAAATCGCTTACCAAATTTATGGCATTAAATGCTAAAACCCCGTTAATTGAAAAAAACAAACCGCAACTTAATGCACTATGTAACAACATAAGCAAAGATGAGTTTGTACTTTCAGCCACAATTTACGACCAGCAAGGCATGCTTATAGCCAGTAGCGATAATTGGCAATCGTTACATATTAGCGGCCAGCTATCTGAATCAACTCCTGGTGTTAGCAAACTTAAAACACCATTTATAGAACCCGTCGTAAGTGACGACGACAGACCCGTTGGTTTTGTATCTGTTACTTACTTAACCCGTGCAGCAGTTACATCTAGTCATAATCATTTTCATGACTTAGGTCGCCAAGTGTTATTAATGTTAGTAATTGCATGTATTTTTACTTGGCAACTTGGTCGTGGCTTAAAAATATGGCAGGTTAATCGTTATATACAAAAAACATCACAACATGAGTCGTAAAGCTCTGTAGCTAGTTGCTCTTTGTGTTGTTTGGGCTTTAACTCACACAATACATCAAATACCCGCACTATTTGCAGCGGCGTATTGATCTCCCCTTGATAACCACATAGCGGCATTGATGGCGAGTCGGTTTCAAGCACTAGGTGCGATGTATTTATATTGGCAATTACATCGCGCGTTTTAACCGCTCGCGGGTAGCTAATAACACCGCCTACACCGAGCTTAAAACCTTGCTTAATATAATATTGAGCTTGCTGAAGTGATCCCGAAAACGCATGAATTACCCCACCATATTTAGGCTTACAACGCTTAAACGACTGCGCAATTAAATCATGGCTTTGCCTATGATGCACAATTAACGGTAACCCTAGCTGATTAGCCAGTGCTATTTGTTGTTCAAATAAAAAGGTTTGTTTGGAGAGGTTTTCAATACTTCGATCTAGACCGCATTCGCCAATTGCCACCAGCTGGTTTTTATTGGCTGTAGCAAATGTAAATAGCTGTTCTATGTGTGATTCTTGGTGTTGATTTAAAAAGTAAGGATGCAGCCCTGCAGCTATTTTTACGCCTGCAAAGTTAGTTTTAAATTCAAGTAATGCACGCGATTGGGCCAAACTAATACCGGGCACCACAAACTGCTTAACTCCCTTTGCTGCACACTCGTTAATGAGTGACTCGCGGTTTGAGTCAAACTCGCTAAAGTCGAGGTGGCAATGAGAGTCAATAAATTGCATTGTTACTTGCCCGTCTATTTTTATATTAGTTATATATTAGCTTTATGGATTTAAGCGAGTAACTTGCCAGCTGTTGTCTGCTTGGCGCTGATACATAAAACGGTCGTGCAGGCGATGTGCCCCGCCCTGCCAAAACTCAATTTTTTGCGGTACAACACAATAGCCACCCCAAAAGTCAGGTAAAGGAATTTCACCTTTAGCAAACTTGTTTTTCATATTGGCAAAGGTTTCCATCAACACTTTACGCGATGAAACTGGGCGACTTTGTGCTGATGCCCAGGCTGCTAGCTGGCTTTCTTTAGGGCGAGATAAAAAGTACTTAGCCACCGCAGAAGTAGGTAAAGGTTTAGCCTCGCCATACACAATTACTTGGCGTTCCATAGGGTGCCAAGGAAAGTGCAGCGATATTTTATTATTACCTTTAAGCTCCTGCGCTTTGCGCGAACCTGTATTAGTAAAAAACACAAAACCATCATTATCTAAATGCTTAAGCAATACAATGCGCTGCGAAGGCTGCCCGGTATCATCAACTGTCGCCACTACCATAGCGGTTGGATCAGGTAAATTACTTGCTACAGCGTGCTCAAGCCAGGTTTCAAACTGTTTAAACGGATCATCAAGCAAGTTATCTTCGCTTAACGCGTTTTGCAGGTATTCACGACGGATATCTTCGAGTTTCATAATAAATCCTTTAAATAAAGCGTTAGAAAAGAGCTTAGAGTAACGAGCTTAAATAGTGATGCTAGTAACAACAAACATCAAGCTTTAGGTACATTCGATAGCAATAAACACAGAGTCTCAGGTGTATCGTTGGGTTTCGTTTCATTCAACCCAACCTACGCTGTAAAGCGTTACATCTGCAAGTGTAGGAGTGCTAGCAAGGCGGTAAAACTATTTATGCCAAGGAGCATACGGTTTGTATGTGACTTAGGCTAAATAGTTTTATCAACGCAGCTAAAGCGAACTACACGCAGCAGACAGTTCACCTAAGTAGTTTAGCCTAAGACAAGGCGTCCAATCCGGCTTATCCCTATGAGCATACGGTTTGTATGTGATTAGGGTAAGTCGGATTGGATAACGCAGTATTAGGTTAAAATACGACGGTGATTACATTTGTTCCATGACTTCAATGCCTAGTAAGTCTAATCCCGTTTCTAATGTTTTAGAAACCAAATTACATAACACTAAACGGCTATCACGTACGTTTGGCTCTACGCCTTCTTTAAGTACTGGGCAGGCTTCGTAGAACGTCATATATAAGCTTGCTAGTTCATATAAGTAACCACATAGTACGTGTGGTGTGGCTTCAGTGATCATTAAATCAAGTACTTCTTCAAGCTGCAGTAACTTAAGCGCTAGCGCTTTTTCTTGCGGTTCTACGATAGTAACGTTTGAATTTAGTGTAGCTGCATCAACGCCTGATTTACGAAAAATACTGCGTATACGCGTATAGGCATATTGTAAGTAAGGTGCTGTTGCGCCTTCAAAGCTTAGCATACTGTCCCAGTTGAAAATATAATCACTGGTGCGGTGCTTAGAAAGGTCGGCATATTTAACTGCGCCAATACCTACTTTGCGGGCAATTTCGCTGCGCTCTTGCTCTGATAAATCAGATTCACGCTCGGCTAATTTTATTGCTGCGCGATTAATCGACTCTTCGAGTAAATCGGCAAGTTTAACTGTGCCACCGGTACGGGTTTTAAATGGTTTGTTGTCGGCGCCCATCATGGTGCCAAACGGGCAAAACTCATAGCTAGTTTCATCGCGTAAAAAACCAGCTTTACGTGCTGTAAGCTCTACTTGGTTAAAGTGCAGGCTTTGGCGCGCATCAACAAAAATTAAGATACGATCGGCACCCAACTTATTTGAGCGGTAATCACATGCGGCTAAATCTGTAGTTGCATATAAAAAGCCGCCACCCGATTTTTGTACAATAAACGCCGATGGTTCGCCATCTTTGTTTGCTAGTTCATCTAAAAATACAACCTGTGCGCCTTGCGACTCCACGGCAATATTTTTATCTTTTAATAAACTAATAATGTCATTTAGCTCAGCGTTGTATGCGCTTTCAGCCATAATATCAGCTTGTGTAAGCGTTACATTTAAGCGCTTATATACTTCTTCAGAGTGCTTAACTGAAGTGGCAATAAAAAGCTTCCACAGTTTTTCACAATGCGCGTCGCCGCCTTGTAATTTAACTACATAATTACGTGCTTTGTCGGCAAAGCCTTCTTCATCGTCAAAACGTTTTTTAGCGTCGCGGTAAAAGGTTTCTAAATCGGCAAGTGCTACTGTATCTAAATCTACGCCTTGGCTAATTTGATCTTCTAAATGCGCAATCAACATACCAAATTGTGTGCCCCAATCACCCATGTGATTTTGACGCACAACGCTGTCGCCTCTAAATTCAAGCGCACGCACAATCGCATCACCAATAATGGTTGAGCGTAAATGGCCTACGTGCATTTCTTTAGCAAGGTTTGGCGATGAGTAATCAACAACCACTTTTTGTGGGTTGGCATGCTCGTTTACGGCAAGCTTGGCATCGCTATTAGCGGCTTTAACGCTTTGCGCTAAAAATTCTGGCTTTAAATGAATATTAATAAACCCTGGACCAGCAATTTCAGTTTTTTCGGCAATGTCGCTTACATCTAGGTTATCAATAATTTTTTGTGCAAGCTCACGTGGGTTACTTTTCATTTTTTTAGCCGCGCCCATGGCAGCATTAATTTGGTAGTCACCAAATTGTGGACGAGTACTTTGTGTAACTGCTGGGTTAGTATCTGCTGGTAAGCCTACAGCTGTCATAGCGGCAATGGCTTTTTCTACTAAAATAGTACGAATGTTCATATTTTTTACCTTAATAAGCCCGCCAAAGCAGGCTTTTAAAATTTTACTAAGCTGGCTTTAGTTTTCGCGTGTATGGCTAAAGGTGACTTCTGGGTAGCGCTCTACTGATAAATTAAGGTTTACACGACTTGGCGCTATGTAAGTTAAATTATCGCCGCCATCTAAGGCTAGGTTGCTTTCACATTTACGCTTAAAGTCTTCAAACTTTTTAACATCGTCGCTACTTACCCAGCGGGCTGTATTTACGTTAACACCTTCGTAAATTGCATCTACGTTATATTCTGCTTTTAAGCGCGCTACAACCACATCAAACTGAAGTACACCTACTGCGCCTACAATTAAATCGTTGTTTATTAGCGGTCTAAATACCTGTACAGCACCCTCTTCTGAAAGTTGTACTAAGCCTTTTAATAACTGCTTTTGCTTAAGCGGATCACGTAAACGAATACGGCGGAATAATTCCGGTGCAAAGTTAGGGATACCACTAAACTTAAGCTTTTCACCTTGAGTAAAAGTATCACCTATTTGAATCGTACCGTGGTTATGTAAACCAATAATGTCGCCAGCAAATGCATCACCTGCGCGCTCACGATCGCCAGCCATAAACGTAACCGCATCAGAAATACTTACTTGTTTGCCAATTCGCACATGATTCATTTTCATGCCTTGGCTGTATTTACCCGACACTATGCGCATAAAGGCAATTCGGTCGCGGTGTTTCGGGTCCATATTGGCCTGAATTTTAAATACAAAGCCAGTAAAGTTCTCTTCAGTGGCAACTACTTGGCGGTCTTCTGTTTCACGTGGTAATGGCGTTGGCGCCCATTTAGTTAAGCCGTCAAGTACATGGTCAACACCAAAGTTACCTAGTGCTGTACCAAAATAAACTGGCGATAGTTCGCCGGCTAAAAACAGCTCTAAATCAAATTCATTTGATGCGCCAATAACCAGCTCTAGCTCATCGCGTAATTGCGCGGCAAGATCGTCACCAATAGCATCAACCAGTTCTGGGTTATCTATCCCTTTAATGGTGCGCACGTCTTGAATTTTATGACCTTGGCCAGTTTTATATAAAACCGCTTCATCGTTATGAATATGATAAACGCCTTTAAAGCCTTTACCACTCCCAATCGGCCAAGTAATAGGCGCACACGCTATTTTAAGCTCGGTTTCAACTTCGTCAAGCAGCTCCATTGGGTCGCGTATATCACGATCACATTTATTCATAAAAGTAACAATTGGCGTAGTACGCAGGCGTGTTACTTCCATTAATTTACGCGTACGGTCTTCTACACCTTTGGCCGCATCAATAACCATTAAGCACGAATCGACTGCTGTTAGGGTACGGTACGTATCTTCTGAGAAGTCTTCGTGTCCAGGTGTGTCGAGCAGGTTAACCAAGGCGTTTTTATACGGAAACTGCATTACTGAGGTAGTAACAGAAATACCACGCTCTTTTTCCATGTCCATCCAGTCAGATTTAGCATGCTGGTTAGAGCCACGGCCTTTTACTGTACCGGCTTTTTGGATAGCTTGTCCGAATAAGAGTACTTTTTCGGTGATGGTGGTTTTACCCGCATCTGGATGCGAAATAATCGCGAAGGTACGTCGTTTATTAATTTCACTGAGGAGATTTTGCTCTGCCATTAAAAAAGTTCTTTTAGTTTGAATACGGACATTTATGTATGCTGACGTTTCAGAGCTAATATTGCTCAACCCCGAAAGCTCAACACACCCTAGGAAGAACCCAATTTGGCTCCTCACACGCGATCCGTTATGTTAATCGTAATTGAAGACTATTTTCGCTGATCTTCACTCTATAAACAATCAATGCTTAGTTATTAACTGATTCTTTTTTTATTAACTCTCCCAGAGCGCGTATTTACTCAATTATTGTCCTAAATTGTGCTTAGTTATAAATATTACCAGCACAATAAACAAACGCTAAGCTTGAGTAATATAGCTGTAAAACATATTATTACTAACATTACATGGAGGATGTGTTGTTTGGTAATGAAAACCAGTAAGTTAAGCATTAGGTTATTATGGTATATAACGCCGTTAGTTATACTTCCGCTGTTATTTTTAGGTGGTTTTACGCTAACTAATGTAACCAACTCAACACAAAAACAAGCTGATTTAATTATGAGCCGGTTTGTTGAACAACAACAACAAAAAGTATTTAACTATATTGACTCATTTCAATCCACTGCCAAGCTATTATCCACCTCACCCGTATTGAACGATTTTTTAGCTAACGATTTACATGCTGATGGTGGCTACACCTATCGCCTAGGTGCGTTAATGGATGTATTTGCCAGTTATAGCGAGGCCTATCCCGATATTATTAGCATTAACTTAATGTCGGTAAATGGCAAAAGCGATGCCTACTACTCAAGTAATTTAAGCATAGCGCCAAAATCGTATCCTTTTTTTGACAAAATACAGCAAAGTAATTTAAGCCAACAGCAGTTTATGATGCAAAAAGCAGATGGCACCACCAGCTTGTATTTTATTCAGCGTATTTATAGCATTGACTACTATCTTAAGCGCCCACAACAGCTTGGTTTTATAGTACTGCATATTGATCCTTCTATTCTTAACACCAGTATTTTAGAAGCCCCTTACAACAACACTCTCAACTTACTCGTTAGTAATGAGGGGAAAATTTTATTTAGTTCCGATTATAATATTCGTGGCCAATATATTAGCGAATTTGAGCTCAACCAAGTACATAACTTAGCCGACATTGGCTCTTTATCAACCATAGAGCTTTCGAGTATAGATAAAATAGAGCGGATGATTTTTGCGGTGCAAATGAGCGGTGGTTATTATGTATCGACTATTCCTAAAGCCGTTTTGTATCAGTCGGGTAAGGCTATTAGCTTAATTACCGGCTTAATTGTTATTATTTCGGTTATTACGCTGCCAATACTTATTTTTATTGTAGTGCGTAATTTATTACTTAATCCTATTGAGCTATTAGGTGCAGCTAGCCACCGTGTAGGTGATGGCGATTTAGGTGTTTCACTGCCCGCGCACACCGATGATGAAGTAGGCATATTGTTTAACGACTTTAATCACATGGTTAATCAAATTAGGCATTATCAAGAGCAGTTAGAAGAATATAAACATCACCTCGAAGACAAAGTAGAAAGCCGCACCAAAGCGCTAGAAACCATGAACAGCCAGTTAGAGCTTGCGATTGGCCAAGCAGAGCAAGCAAATCAACTTAAAAGTCGCTTTTTGGCTAATATGAGCCACGAAATTCGTACCCCACTCACCGCAATAATGGGCTTTACCGAACAGCTTTTACATAACGATAAAATCACCAACAACAAACAGCATTTAAGCACTATTTTACGCAACTCTAAGCATTTACTAGAGTTAATAAATAACATTTTAGATTTGTCTAAAATTGAAGCCGAAAAAATTGCTGTAGAGCGAGCCCCACTAAATGTAGTGCGCTTAACTCACGACATTGAGTCAATTATTGAACCGCTGGCACAACAAAAAAAGCTAAAGCTCAGTATTAATTATCAACTCCCGTTACCACACACTATAAACAGCGACGAAACCCGCTTAAAACAAATACTGATCAACATTGCCAGCAATGCAGTTAAGTTTACCGAGCAAGGCCATGTATCTCTAACGGTTCATTACCTACCAAGCCAAGAGCTGATGTTTGTAATACAAGATAGCGGAATTGGTATGGTTGAAAGTCAAATTAAGCGCTTATTTACTCCTTTTGAGCAAGCAGACGCTACCACAACCCGTCGCTTTGGCGGCACCGGGCTTGGGCTATGTATTTCAAAAAATTTAGCACAACGTCTTGGCGGTGATATAACCGTTAAAAGCGAATTAGATGTAGGTAGCTGCTTTACTATAACCATAGCCTGTAATTTACAAACGCCATTAGCCGACAACCTGTTTTTAGAGCAATCCAATCAACTCATTCCAGAAAAAGATCCGCTGCTTTCCTTCGCTAGTAATAATTTTGATGCACATATTTTAGTGGCCGAAGATAACCCCGATAATCAATTATTAATAAAGCTGCTGCTGCAAACTTGGGGATTAGAACCCGACATAGCAAACAATGGCGCTGAAGCGGTAGAAATGGCGCTAGTAAACGACTATCAGTTAATTATTATGGATATGCAAATGCCAGTAATGGGTGGCCTAGAAGCGACTAAAATATTACGCCATGCAGCATACGACGGCCCTATAATCGCACTCACTGCGAATGTAATGAACCATGACGTAGATACATATATTGCTGCAGGATGCGACAAGGCTCTGGCGAAACCTATAGATAAAGATGCCCTAGAAAGCGTATTAGTAAGTTACCTACACCTTGAAAAAGACAATCAAAATAAATGGGACGACATACTCAAAAGTGAAAAATTCCAACAAATAAATGCAAATTACGTCGCTAACCTGCCAACTTATTTAGCTGAAATAAAAAGCTTACAATTTTCGGGTAACTTAGTCGCATTACGCGCATTAGCACATAATATAAAAGGCAGTGCTGGGTGTTTTAACTTTGATGATATTTATCACTGTGCTGCGCGTTTAGAAGATCATTTAAAAAGCGATAGCAAAGCCGCGTTAAACGAATTAACAGCTAACTTAATTAACGCTATTGAGCAGGTTATTAGTGAGCAAAGTAAGCAGGTATAAGTTATCGGCTTACTGCAACAATATTCTTTATACAGTTATCACTGTAAACTCTTCACTACAAAATATTATTGAAAGTTTAAGCCCAGTGCCATGCCCATTAAAATAGCGTCTTCAAATCCGTTTTTAGCAGGATTGTCGCTTGGGTAATAGTTTTTACGCACTGACATTTCTATAAAGCCTGCATTTTCGTAGAGCTTTATTGCGGGGGTATTTGATTCGCGTACTTCTAAAAATAAATTTTCAGCATTTTGCTGCTCACCATATTCAATAAACTGGTTCAGTAGCTGTTTTGCAATGCCTTTTCCTTGCTCGCTTGGGGCAACGCAAATATCCATCAAGGTAAAGTCGGGCCCGGCCTTTTCGCCAATATAAAAACCTACCATGGTATCGCCGTTAAACGCTGCTAAATTAAAATAGCGCCCGCCAATACATGAGATCATGGTATTTAACGTCCACGGGTGGCTGTGGCATGCGGTTTCTATAGCCATTAATTGCGGTATAGCGGTTGCGTCTACTGATTTAAAGTTTATCAAGATGGTCACTCATTAAAGCCCATAAAGCACGTTTATCGGCAGTACTGAGCTGTGAATTTGTTAAAGCTAACTTATCGCCATGTAATTGCAGTACCGTGCCTTGTATTACACTATTGATGGTAATGGGGGCTATGGCACGTTTTATATCTGCAAATAACTGGCTTGTGAGCGAAATAGGCTCAGGCGCGACGCTGTCTGCTTTAGTGTCAGTTGCTTTATTATTTATTGGCTGGTTATTAACCGTTTGATAATGCTGATTTAATTCGAGGTTTTCTATACCAAAAACAGCTGCGTAACGTGAATGCATAACGACTCGATGAAATTAGTAAGTAAGGTAATATAAGAAGTAATAAATTCGATGTAAAGAAGAAATGGCAGGGGCGGAGAGATTCGAACTCCCAACCGTCGGTTTTGGAGACCGCTGTTCTACCAATTGGAACTACGCCCCTGCAATACCGACGAATTATAGAGACCTTTGGCCAAAGGTAAAGAAAAAAATCATCTTTTTGGTTTGATTGCCTTTTAAATAAACAAAACGACGAATTAGCAGGCTAATTCTTCATTTTTTAATTACTTAGACTCAGGCAAATATTAATAGCCGAGCACTAAATTAATTATTTTTACGTTTTGTGAATAAAAATATAATAACAATAAAGTGCTGTCGCTTACTTTATCTCACTGTGCTGATACTACTATTTGTTGTGGTTCAATAAAACTAGGCACTAATTTAGATAGTTTGCTAATAACTTACTGATAATTTGCTGATAATTATTAGATGGTTTCTAGGCAGCTTTTAGATACTTTTTAAATAGTTTTTACAATTTGAATAACTCAAGCTCCCTGCCTTACTAATTTTAGCATGCTCTTAAATCTTCGCTATTCCCTTTAAACTTGCTCTTGTAGCTAAATTATCACCTTCAAACCATATTGATACCAACGAAGCGTACTACTATTCCGCCCCCCTTTGGCTATCGCCTTTTGGCGCATTTTTAGAGCCATGTTGGTGATAATATTACCGGTTACACAAAATAAAATGTAAAGCCGATAGCATTGACACAGAGTCAATTCCTCCTTACCATCGAAATAATAGACCAGTTGTTATAATTTGAGGTATTTTAGTTATGAGTGAAAAAGTAAAGCCGAAAGACGTTCTAATTGAGACGGCATCACGCTTATTTAGAGTGCGCGGATATTGCGGAGTGGGCCTAAATGACATAATTGAAGAAAGTGGCGTACCTAAGGGCTCCTTGTATTACTACTTTCCAAAAGGCAAAGAGCAGTTGGCGACTGCTGCAATTAACAATACTAAAAGACTTGTTATGGAAGATATTCAAAAAAACTTTGCGGGTGTATCCAATCCAATAGATGCTTTTCAAGCTTATGTTTATGAATTATCCAGAGTGTTTGGACAAGGCGGAACCCCTCTTGGCTCTCCAATTGGCACTATTGCTGGAGAAAAACATTCCACTAGTGAACCTATTCGCTTGGCGTGTGAAGCGACCTTTAAAAGTTGGCAATCTATTTATACTGAAAAGTTTCTTGAAGCAGGCTACACAGAACAACAGTCCACAAGTTTAGCTACTGTTTTTCATGCGCTAACTGAGGGCGGTATTCTCTTAGCTTTAACAATGAAAACGGGCAAGCCGCTTGAAACAATAGCAGAGCAAATTCCCTCATTACTTATTAAAAAGTAAATTTAAAAAGTAAATAAAGTATCAATCAACACAGGTCAATTTAGTTAATCAGCGAAGAGAGTTTTAATGTCTACAATTGCATATGAACAAGATAAAACAGTTATAAGACCAGTCCCTATTCTAATATCCTTTTTAATTGCCGGATTCATTGGCTTATTTAGCGAAACGGCTTTAAATATGGCACTTGGCAATTTAATGAGTGAATTAGATGTTGTTTCATCTACCGTGCAGTGGATAACAACAGGTTACTTACTGACTATGGGGATCCTCATTCCCGTTTCTGCACTATTAATACAATGGTTTAGTACTCGGCAATTATTCGTTGCTTCGTTACTTTTTTCGATTATTGGGGCGATAGTTTCCGGTATAGCCCCCTCTTTTAGTGTTTTGCTGTTAGGTCGTATTATTCAGGCAATCGGAACCGGTTTATTAATTCCCTTAATGTTCCATACAGCCCTCATCATTTTCCCTGTTCATAAAAGAGGCACTATTATGGGGTTAATTGGCCTTGTTATGATGACAGCACCGGCTGTTGGACCAGCTACTTCGGGGCTAATTATTGAGCTGTTGAGCTGGAATTGGATTCTTTGGTTACTCATTCCGTTTCTTGTTTTTTCATTAGTATACGGGCTGGCTTATGTGCAGAACGTTTCTGTTTTGAGCAAGCCTAAAATAGATGTACTGTCAATTTTGTTATCGACTGTCGGGTTTGGTGGCATTGTATATGGCTTTAGTATTGCAGGTGAAAAAGGATGGGGGAACTTACTGGTAATTAGTACCATTATAATTGCGCTAATCTCTCTTATTATATTTTCGTTAAGACAGTTTAAACTCGATAAACCAATGTTAGATTTACGTACTTTAAAATATCCAAAGTATACTTTAGGTTTATTGAGTGTATCTGCCACATTCATGATTATTTTATCAACCATGATTCTTTTGCCTTTATATTTACAAATTGGCCTTGGATTAACTGCGCTTACTGCTGGCCTTGTGCTTATGCCAGGTGGAATAATAAATGGTGCTTTGTCTCCGATCGCGGGGCGTATATTTGATAAGTTTGGCTCTAAGTGGCTACTTACACCTGGCTTTATTATTATGATTATTACGCTATGGAATCTGTCGAATGTAACCACAGAAACCTCTATTGCAATGGTTATCTTTTTGCATTCATCTCTCATGATTGGCGTAACATTAATTATGATGCCTGCGCAAACAAATGGTTTAAATGAGCTCCCCAGAGAACTATATGCTGACGGGACCGCTTTAATAAACACTTTACTGCAAGTATCTGGCTCAATTGGCACCGCCTTGGCGATTACAATCATGTCGGCTTCTCAAAATAGTTTTTTGGAAAACGTTGCTGATCCATCAGCGCCCTCTGCAGTAAGTAGCTCATTAACAGCGGGTGTACAAACAGCGTTTATTTTGGGAATTGTACTTGCGATTAGCGGGTTAATTATGTCGTTCTTTATAAAGTCATCTAAAAATACTTAAAGTAATATTAGTAACAAAAAAGCCCATGAAATCATGGGCTTTTATTTTTATATACTGCTAATACTAGCTAGTAGCTAGTAGCTAACGCGCGATTATTCCCACTCAATAGTTGCAGGTGGTTTACCCGAAATATCGTAAACAACACGCGAAATACCATCAATTTCATTAATGATACGGTTTGAAACCACACCTAAAAATTCATATGGTAAATGTGACCAGCGCGCGGTCATAAAGTCGATAGTTTCCACGCAGCGCAGTGATACAACCCAATCGTATTTACGCGCATCACCCATAACCCCTACCGATTTAACCGGTAAAAACACAGTGAACGCTTGGCTTACTTTATGGTAAAGCTCTGCTTTGTGAAGCTCTTCGATGAAAATAGCATCGGCGCGACGCAGTAAATCACAGTATTCTTTTTTAATTTCGCCAAGTACACGCACACCTAAACCTGGTCCAGGGAAAGGATGACGGTAAAGCATATCGTACGGTAAACCTAGCTCTAGGCCAATTTTACGTACTTCATCTTTAAATAACTCACGTAGTGGCTCAACTAGGCCCATTTTCATGTCTGCTGGTAATCCGCCCACATTGTGGTGCGATTTAATTACGTGTGCTTTACCGGTGGCAGATGCCGCAGATTCAATTACGTCTGGATAAATTGTACCTTGCGCTAACCATTTTGCATTTTTAAGCTTTTTAGCTTGCTCATCAAATACATTAATAAACGTGTGGCCAATGGCTTTACGCTTATCTTCTGGGTCTGACTTACCAGCAAGGTCATTTAAAAATTGCTCTTCGGCTTCAACTTTAACAATGTTTAGGCCAAACTTATTACCAAACATGTCCATAACTTGCTGGCCTTCGTTTAAACGAAGTAGGCCGTTATCAACAAATACACAAGTTAGCTTTTCGCCAATTGCACGGTGAATAAGCATAGCCACAACCGATGAATCAACACCGCCCGAAAGACCTAAAATAACTTCGTCATCGCCAACTGTTTCTTTAATGCGCTCAATGGCATTATCGATAATTTTTGCTGCAGTCCATAATTTTTCACAACCACAAATATCAATAGCAAAGCGCTCTAATAAACGCTGCCCTTGATGTGTGTGCGTTACTTCTGGATGAAACTGTACGCCGTAAAAGCGTTTTTCTTCGTTCGACATTGCCGCATGCGGACACGTAGATGTTTTAGCTGTGGTTTTAAAGCTTTGTGGAATATCCATTACTTTATCGCCATGGCTCATCCATACATCTAGTACGCCATTGCCGCCGTCGGTGATATGATCTTCTATCGCATCAAACAACGCACAATTACCCACTTTTTCTACTTGGGCGTAACCAAACTCTTTTTTATCAGAGCTGTGTACACTGCCGCCAAGCTGAGCTGCCATAGTTTGCATGCCGTAGCAAATACCTAGTACTGGCACACCAGCATTAAATACATATTCAGGAGCGCGTGGGCTGTTTTCAAGTGTTGTCGACTCTGGGCCACCAGAGAGAATAATACCTTGTGGGTTGAACTCGCGAATTTGCTCTTCGGTCACATCCCATGCCCACAGTTCACAGTAAACACCAATTTCGCGCACACGACGGGCAATTAATTGAGTGTATTGTGAACCAAAGTCTAAAATGAGAATTCGTGAATCGTGAATGTCTTTGCTCATGGAGTATCTCGTAAAGTCAGATGCTAAATAATGCTACTGATATAGTGAGTAGCTATTTAAAAAGGGCTAGTAAAACTAGCCCATAAATTGATGTAATTACGGCTGATTAGCCTAAACGGTAGTTAGGTGCTTCTTTAGTGATTTGCACGTCATGTACATGCGACTCACCCATACCAGCTGAAGTAACACGTACAAACTGTGGTTTGGTGTTTAGCTCTTCAATAGTGGCACAACCGGTTAAGCCCATTGCGCTGCGCAGGCCGCCCACTTGCTGATGGATAATCGTTGCAATAGGACCTTTGTACGCTACGCGACCTTCAATACCTTCTGGTACTAACTTGTCGGCTTCGTTTGACTTTTGGAAGTAACGATCTGATGAACCTTCTTTTTGATCCATCGCGCCTAACGAGCCCATACCACGGTATGATTTGTAGTAACGGCCTTGGTAAAGCTCTACTTCGCCAGGTGCTTCTTCAGTACCAGCAAGCAAAGAGCCCACCATTACACACGATGCACCAGCAACAAGTGCTTTTACAATATCGCCAGAAAAACGAATACCGCCATCGGCAATTACCGGAATATCGCGGCCTTTTAAGCCATCAACAGCATCTGAAATAGCCGTAATTTGTGGCACACCACAACCCGTAACAATACGCGTAGTACAAATAGAACCTGGGCCTATTCCTACTTTAACCGCATCGGCTCCAGCGTCTGCAAGCGCAACAGCGCCTTCTGCTGTTGCTACGTTACCAGCAATAATTTGTAAGTCTGGGTATTCTTTGCGGGTTTTCGCAACGCGGTCAATAACACCTTGAGAATGGCCGTGCGAAGTATCGATAAGTAATACGTCAATACCTGCTTCTACTAATGCAGCAATACGCTCATCAGTACCTGCGCCAACACTCACAGCAGCACCTACACGCAAACGACCTTGGTCGTCTTTACAGGCATCTGGTTTTTCTTGTGCTTTTTGGTAATCTTTTACGGTGATCATGCCCTTTAGTTTAAACGCATCATCAACCACAAGAATTTTTTCAATGCGGTGTTCGTGCATTAAGCCTAAAATCTCTTCGCGCGCAGCACCTTCGTTTACAGTAACTAGCTTGTCTTTTTTAGTCATAACAGTAGAAACAGGCTGTTCAAGCTTAGTTTCAAAGCGCATATCACGCCCTGTTACAATACCAACAAGATTGTTATCGCTATCAGTTACTGGAAAGCCCGAAAAACCTTTTTCTTGCGACAGCTCAAGTGCATCTGCAATGGTTAAATCGGCAGTTACTGTAATAGGATAAGTAACAATACCAGCTTCATAGGTTTTAACTTTACGAACGTTTTTCGCTTGTTCTGCAATAGTCATGTTTTTATGAATAAAACCAAGACCACCTTCTTGCGCAAGGGCAATAGCTAAACGAGCTTCGGTAACAGTATCCATAGATGCTGAAACAAGCGGCAAGTTAAGTTTGATTCCACGCGTTAAGCGAGTTGAAATATTTGCCGTATGTGGCAAAACAGTAGAATGACCAGGTACTAAAAGTACGTCATCAAAGGTAAGAGCTTCTTTAGCGATTCTAAGCATTTTGGCAACTTCTCACATGGTGGATCTAAGATAAGGAAT
This sequence comes from Pseudoalteromonas sp. SR45-4, assembly GCF_014163535.1. Taxonomy (NCBI): domain Bacteria; kingdom Pseudomonadati; phylum Pseudomonadota; class Gammaproteobacteria; order Alteromonadales; family Pseudoalteromonadaceae; genus Pseudoalteromonas; species Pseudoalteromonas sp. SR45-4. The sequence continues at coordinate 10,439 of NZ_JACJDO010000016.1, read as the reverse complement.
TGCGGCCAAATTTTAACAGCGTTGCTGGCACTAGTAAATCATATTTTGTAAATATTTATGATAAACTAGGGTTATAAATAGTTTTTGGTAGTTTTTTATGTTTTCGAAGCCTTTGCAAACGATTTACACCGTGTCACGCCTTAATAGAGAAATACGCGCCCTACTCGAGCAAGGCTTTGCCTCGCTGGTACTAACTGGCGAAATTTCGAACTTTATTACTCCGGCATCTGGGCATTGGTATTTTTCGTTAAAAGACGATAAAGCACAAATAAAAGCAGCCATGTGGCGCGGCAATAATCGTAACCAAAGTTACCGACCCATTAACGGTGCGCAGGTAACGGTAAAAGCGCGCGTTTCACTTTATGAACCACGCGGCGACTATCAACTTATTGTTGAACATATGGAACCTGCTGGCGAAGGACAACTTAAGCAAGAGTTTGACGCCCTAAAAATGCGTTTAGCCGCTGAGGGGCTATTTAGCTCGGTTTATAAAAAACCTCTACCGCAAAACATTAACCGTATCGGGGTAATAACCTCTGCAACTGGCGCGGCCATAAAAGATATTTTAACCGTACTAAAACGCCGCGCACCGCAGTTAGAAGTTATTATTTACCCTGCTATGGTGCAAGGTAAAGACGCACATCTGCAGTTAATTCAACAAATAGAGTTGGCTAATATTCGCAGCGAAGTAGACGTGCTTATTTTAGGGCGTGGTGGCGGCTCTTTAGAAGATTTATGGTGTTTTAACCATGAGCAACTGGCGCGCGCTATATTTAATAGCCAACTGCCTATTGTGAGCGCGGTAGGCCACGAAATCGACACTACTATTAGCGACTATGTAGCCGACGTACGTGCAGCTACGCCTTCTGCGGCAGCCGAGCTGGTAAGTCCTAATACGCAAGAGTTACATAATAAAGTAACTCAGCTAGTTAATCGTCTTGCTAATGCGTTTAAACACGATATGAGCGAAAAGCGTGCTCAAGCATTACAACTACAGCACAGGTTAAATTTATGCCATCCGCGTAATCAGTTAAATCAAAAAGCGCAGCGCTTGGATGAACTAAGCATTGCGCTACAACAAGCTATGCGTAATCGTTTATATCAACAAGAGCGTACCCTTAATAATTTAACGCCTAGATTAATGCGCCAATCACCCGACAAAAAGCTCACTCAAGCAAGTCATCAACTCGCGCAATTACAAACTCGGCTTAACCAAGCAATACAGCAGCAATTACAGCAAGCTAATAATAGCTTAGCACTGCAGGCAAGTCGCCTAGATTCAGTAAGTCCACTTAATGTATTAGCGCGAGGCTATAGTATTACAAAAACAGATAAGCAAAAGGTGGTTAAATCGGTAGCGGATGTAAAAGTCGGAGATACTTTAATTACTGAACTGGTTGATGGCACGCTACACTCGCAAGTACTAAGTTAGCAGCGTCTTACTCTTTAGTACTCACTATAAAATCTATCTGTTCATCGGTTGAATTTGACGAAGTGAGCTTAAATTGCTGCCACCATGGCATTAGCGCTAATTTATCGTTCAGCTCGCGCCACTGCACATGTCCTTGCTGATTAGTTTTATCGGCAACTAGGCTAAACTTACAAAGTGTTTGTTTGCACTCTAAACTAGTTAGTTGCGCGGTATTACTTAAATCGCTGGTAATTAAAAAATCAGTTAGCGCGGTTTCTACTTCGTAGCTCCACTGGCTATTTTCATCCTCAGCGATAAACTTCTCTTCTAACTGCTTAGCAAAATCAAGCTGATCTAGTTGCGCTAATTTTAACGCTTGTTCAACGCGTTTCAGTTGTTTGGTTTTAAGCTCAAGCTCATTGGTAAGCGTGGCAATTTTATGCGTATATGGCGCAATACTCTCAGCCTGGGAGTTACCATCGGCAGTGTTAACATGCTCTTCAGTACTATTGAGTGACTCATCGTTAGCTTGCTTTATAACAAAACTTTTATAAGGAAACGGCTGGCTTTGTTGCGCTTGAATAGGCATAGAATGTAAAAACAAAAAGTAACCACTGGTTAATCCTACGCCTAGAATAAAACAGCACAGGCCAAGTAAGTTACTTTTGTTTAGCATTTTAAATTGCTCATTACTTTATAGCATAGAGCTAGTATGCGATTCATTTTCAGGCTCAGGTTTAGCTAAAAAGTTTTGGTTCATACTTTTTGCAGGGCATTCGCAATCTGGGCGACCAATAATTTTTGCCGGTACACCTACCGCTGTAGTGTGTGGCGGTACATTACTTAGCACAACAGAGCCTGCGCCAATACGCGCGCCCGCACCCACTTCAATATTGCCTAATATTTTAGCCCCAGCACCAATAAGTACCCCGGCTCTAATTTTAGGATGACGATCGCCTTGTTCATTGCCCGTGCCACCTAAAGTAACCGACTGCAGTATTGATACGTTATCTTCAATTACCGCCGTTTCACCAATAACAATACCGGTTGCATGGTCAAACATTATTCCTTTACCCACTTTACAAGCAGGATGAATATCAACGCCAAATACTTCTGAGCTACGGCTTTGAATAAAACGCGCCAACTCTTTACGGTTTTGCGTCCACAAACAATTAGCTAAACGATGCGCCTGAATAGCATGGAAACCTTTTAAATTTAATATTACCGTAAGGTAAGTTTCGGCTGCAGGGTCACGATCTTTTACCGCTTTAATATCATGAGCAACGTGCGTTAGCATACGCTCACACCTTACAAACGACTGATCAAATAGCTCACGAATAGTAAATGCCGACACCACCGCATCTGCCAATTTATTAGCAACAATAAAACTAAGCGCCGCCCCTAAACATTCATGGTTCAAAATACACGAATAAACATGGCTCGCTAAAAGAGGTTCGCGTTTTACTACTTCATTTGCTTCGCTGCGAAGCTGTTGCCAAATTTCATGTCGCATATTACTGCCTTTGTTGATCAAAAAGAGCCTTTTGCTAAGTTTAACGGATTTAGCCGATAAGGTGTTAATTCCTTCTTTATTTTATCTGGTTATTAGATATAACCGTAATGAGCATAAGGTAGTACAGCAAAGCCCACATTAGCTTAAATCTGTCACTTGCACGCTATTTTTACCGGCTATTTTTGCTTTATAAAGCAGTTTATCTGCTTCATTAAGTAAATCTTCAGCGCAGCTGTTATTACTTGGTATTATGGTCGCTATTCCCACACTTACAGTAACTATTTTACTTGGTAATGAGTGCTTATTTTCGATATTTAGTGCCTTTAATTGCGTAACAATCCGATCTATGTTGGCCGTTGCTTGTAAAGAGTTTGTATTGCCGTAAATTAATACAAACTCTTCGCCTCCAAAACGTGCACATAAGTCGCTCGGCCTTTTACTATATTGCTTTAACAAGTTAGCAATTTGTTGTAAGCAAACATCACCTTGTTGATGACCATAGGTATCGTTTAACAGTTTAAAATTATCTACATCTATCATCGTAATTGATAAAGGCAGACCTAAACGCTCGCAGCGCCTCCACTCACTATTTAATACGCTATCAAAATACCTGCGGTTAGCAATTTTCGTCAACCCATCAAGTCTTGCCAACTGTTTAGCTTTATTTTCGGCCTGTTTTCGCTCGGTTATATTGTTATGGTTAATAACATAGTATTCACTGTTATTATGACTAAATGGCATCACCCTCATCATAAACCAACGTTGTTCATCATCGCTGTGACATGGATATTCTAAATAAAAATCAGCCTGTTTATGGCTTATTACAGCAGTAATTCCCTTCAAAGCACTGACACCAAACTCATCGCCTTGTTCAGCCGCCTTTTTGCATTCATGTAAATAATTATACTGTTGTGACATAGCTATATAATTACTGCTATTTTGTACGCCAAAAGATTGCCAACTTTTATTTTCATAAATAATTTCACCAACCTTATCAATAACCACAATGTGATCAGGTATGGTATTTAATATCGATCGTAAAAATACTTTGTCGTCTAACATCTCTCCTCCATACCTATTTAATGTCACTTTATTTACTGTAATTAATAACTCAAAAAAGCAGTTTTTAACTAACTAAAAAAATACCCCGAATATATCGGGGTATTTTACTAAGTTAATTTTAATTGTTGCACTAATTACTTACTTAAATACTTTATCTACTGCTATTACTGCAATATTTTTTGCCGGAATAGCTAATTTGTAATCGGCAATCACTTTATCTTCTGCAACAAGCTCTGCTGGTTTATCGGTATTATAAACCATTGGCGATGTTTGCTCAGGCGCTAAACGCTTTTGCATATCAGCGCCGTCACCGGTAATAAATACATAATGGATATTATCGGTTTGTAGATTATCTTTAATAACGCGGTTTACATCCTTTACTGTTAGCGTTTTAAGTTTGTTAGTTACGTAACTTACAAAGCTGTCGGTGTTGTAAAACTCGCTATCAAGTGCATAACCTAGTTGGCGATTTTGGCTTGCCACCATTTGCGGCACAAAGTTAATTAAAAAGTTACGTGTGGCTTCAAAGTCGTCTTCACTCATGCCATTTTTAATTAGCTTATCAAGCTCAAACAAGGCGGTACGAGTCGCAAAATGCGCATCGTTATTAGAGCGAAGTGGGCGTAACCACACTTGAAATATTTGCTCAGAGCGCCCTAGGTTTGCATCAGGCTTAGTTTGAAACATACCACGCGGAAAGTATTCAATGTACGCGTAATCGCCATAGTTCATGCCACGGGTTTCACGAATACGCTCATATAAAAAGCTGTTAGAACTACGGTGCTCACCAAAGTAAGAACGCACTAACCACAGTGCAGTCCAGTCCTCACTACTTCTTATTGTATCAATTGGAAAACCAAACGATACCGCTGTCGACTGCGCACTCTTTTCAACAATAGTAGCATGATGGCCTTTAAGCTCAGGCGCATCAGGAATACTTAAACGGCTTTGCTCGCCTTTAGGCAGGCCTGCTAAATCAGCTAACATAGTGGCTTTTAGTTTTTCCGGTACTGCACCAATTAAGCCAAGTGTTAGCTTAGATTGCGTAAGCTCTGTGTTATAAAACGTTTTGACATCATCAAGCGTAAGTGCTTCTAAATCTGAAATATCACCATAGTTGTAGCTTTCATAAGGATGGCCTTTGTAAAGCGCGCTGTAGAGTACTTCTTTACCTAGTTCTTCATCGTTAGATGCTTTTAAGCCCGATTTAATACCGTCAATTAGCTCTTTTTTAAGGCGCTTAAAGTCATCTTCTCTAAAACCGGGATTAAGTAACTGATCGCTCACTAATGCATACCACTTAGCAGCGTTATCTTTATGAATACGCCCTTGAAACGACAGCATTTCTTTATCTATTTGATAACCAAAGCTACCTGCCAGCGGATAAAGTGCTTGTTTAATATCTTTATAGCTTGTTGATTGTGAGCCACCTTGCGCCAGCATAGCTGCAGTTAATGCGCCAAGGCCTTTTTTACCTTGCGGATCGGCAGCAGCTCCGGTATTGAATAAAAAGTTAACGTCAATTAATGGCGAGCTGTTAGTTTTATCTAGCACTTTAAATGCAGCAGCCTGAGGTGCTTGCTCCAGTTTTGCAACCAGTGCGTTTAAATCAACCTCTTGCTCAAAGTTTGGCGCTTTATCAAGTGCCGACATAGTCACGGTAGTGCGTGCATTATCAACAAAATACTTGTTAGCAATTGCTTTAATATCTTCAGCTGTTATTTCATCTGAGGTTTTATATAGCTGATTTATTACCCTAGGGTCACGCTCAAAATGCATATAGCTTGCAAGGGTTGCAGCAATTGCTTGCGACGAATCTAAACCATTTATAAAGCTGTATTTAAGGTTAGATTTTAAGTCGCTGAGTTTTTGGCTATCTACTAACTCAGTACGCGCTTGGGCGTAGGTACGATTGATTGCATCGCGTACTTTGGCTAAATCGTCTGCTTTTTCTACTTTTACAAATACATGCAGTAACCCCGGATCTTTGGTTTCTGGGTTATAGCTAAACATTTGGCTGGCAATTTGTTTATCTACCACTAGCTCTTGGTATAAATCTGAGTTGTTTGAAAAATAAAGCTGTGAGAGTAAATCAAGCGCAGCTCTGTCTTTTTTAGCCGGCTCCCACGCAGTACCTTTATACGACACTAATAACCAATGCCCTGGCAAACCTGGGTTTTGTTGATGACTATATTTTGGCGCTTGTTGTGTTGGCTCAGCTTTAATGTCGGCAACATAGTCACCCTTTTTCCACGCACCCCAGTGCTTTTTAACCATAGCCATAGTGGCTTTAGGGTCTACATCACCCACAATTACAAGCGATACATATTCGGGCTTATAAAATTTGGCAAAAAATTCTTTACCATAAGCCATTTGATCAGGCATGGCTTCTATGTCTTTAAAAAAGCCCATAGTGGTGTGTTTATAAGTGTGTTGCTCAAAGGCCTCTTCGCGCACTGCGCTAAGTAACTTACGCACTGGGCTGGCATTATTTTTTAAGTACTCGCCTTTTACCGTTTGCGCTTCAGTTCTAAATTGCTCTTCGGTATAGGTTAAGTTTTGAAAAATATCAGCTTCAAGTTCAAGTACTTTATCAAGATGCTGCTTTGAAAAGTTTAAATGATAGTTAGTGTAATCGTTGGTGGTGTAAGCGCGGTTATCAACGCCAGAATTTTTTAAAATACTTGAATACACAGCCTCAGGAAATTTTTCAGAGCCTTTAAACATCATGTGTTCAAAAAAATGCGCAAAGCCCGTTTTACCCGCTTGCGTTTCATTACGTGATCCTACCGATACAGGAATTTGCAACGAGACTACATCAGGGTAATCGGTTTTAACCACCATAACGCGCAAGCCATTTTCAAGCTCTTCTAGTAAGTAGTCTTGTGAAAAAACGCCCTCGCCCGTAGTGTTTGTTTGTTGTTGTGTTACTGCTTGGCTCGTTTGATTTTGTTCAATAGCGCAACCCGACAGTGCCAGCGATACCGCTAAACTGGTTGCTAAAAATTTAAATTTCATTGTTTTTCCTTTTATAGCAATCAATTTTAATCGCTAAACGTTGAGCTAGTTTAATAAAAAGTACCATCTAATTATGCCGCAAAGCCGCCAATAATAAGAGCCTAAAGCGTTGTTATTATGTAAACAACTGTATCAAATTTACTAATTGGTAACGAGCTTGTATGAATAAACCTCACTACGATTGAAAAACTTTCATTAAATAAAGCTATCTAGCCATCTAAATGGCTGCTATATTAATTCCATCGTAACAAACTAAGCTGGAATGAGGATTATGGCTTTATCACTTCAAGAGAAAATAGAAGATAGCAATCAAGGCGTATACCTTATTGGTACTACGCCGCCAAAAATTGGTACCGATAAAGCGCAACTAAAAACCATTGCAGAAAAGCTATTGGGTCGCCTACACGAAATTGAATACGACGGCGTAATAATTTACGACATTCAAGACGAAAGCAGCCGTACTAATCAAGCGCGTCCGTTTCCATTTAGGCAAACTGTCGATCCACGTGAATACAGCAACCTATTACGTGGCTTATCGCACCTTGATGTAATTACCTATAAAAGTGTGGCGCAACGCAGTGCGAACGAGTTTAAAGATTGGCTAAGTGAAACTAAAAACGACTACGATTTAAAAAATATTGTTTTAGTAGGTAGCCCATCAGCGATAGGCGATATAAAACTAAGCCTACCAGATGCGTATAAAACGCTGGCAGAGCAATCTGATGACTTCTTTTTAGGCGGCGTTACTATTGCAGAGCGTCATTCTAATAAACGTAATGAACACGAGCGACTAGTAGAAAAAACCGCTCAAGGCTGTAAGTTCTTTATTTCGCAAGCGGTTTACGACGCACAAGCAACAATAGAGTTAATTACTAGCTATGCACGTAGTTGTAAAGCACAAGGGCTTGAGCCTAAGCGCCTTATTTTAACTTTTACTCCGTGCGGCGGCGAAAAAACCTTAGAGTTTATGCAATGGTTGGGGATCTCAGTGCCAGAGGCCACTAAATGGCGCATGCTTGATGCGAACAATACGCTGAGTGAATCGGTACGTATTTGCCGCGAAAACCTCGATTTAATACTTAAAAGCTGTGCGCATTTAAACGTGCCGCTGGGCTTAAATATAGAAAGCTTAACTAACCGTAAAGAAGAAATTGACGCATCAATTAACTTATACCGCTTATTAAAAGCCACCATGGAATTAAATCTTGCGGAGAAACTGATAGCTTAATTGCGGGGTTCGAGGTTCGAGCAATCATGATAAATTACACAGAATAAGCAAGTTAGTATTTACACTCTTTGGCAAGCCCTATGGCTTGCCTTTTTATTTTTGTAACGTAGTTACTCAGTAAATTTTTTAATTATATTTTATTTAAATGTTTAGCATTGATTGTTTTTTTCAGCTGTTTTTTAATTAAGGTTTGCTCGCAATATAATGCAACAAGAACTCCAATAAAACTCGAAAAGATCACAATAAGCCAATAGTAAATACTATTAAAAGTGACCACCTCTGAAATAGATAGATACAAATTGAATGGAACCACAAAAATTAAAAATCCTAAGACTTTGATAAACTCTCTAAATAGCTGAGAGTCCATTTTTGCTGAGTTTATATAGTCATTAATAGTTTTGTAGAGCCTGTAACGGATTCTGTGTAACTGACCCAGAATATTCCTTTTTCAACCAATTAAGATAATCCATATTTACTTCCTTTTTATATTTTACGTTTTAATCATCTGATTTCATTCTCGGTAAAATAATTACACTTTATTAATTCCATGTAAACAATACAATAACTTAACTATTAAGCTGTGTGCTAAAAAGAACTAACTGGTAGAGGTAGTGAGTTAAGAATATGCAGCAAACCACGGCGCTGAATTTAACGCCGTGGCACTTTTTCTCTTACAGGCCGCTGATAGCTAGACTAAAAAACTGTTATTTACGTCTTCTACTTGGCTCTCTTTGTCCTGTAATGCGTTTTTTATCGCGGTCTTTTCGTGATTTATTGGTGTTTTTGCGGTTATCTTTTGGCTTTTTGTTTGGATCTGGCTCGTAGCCTGCTAGCCACTGTGGCGTTAAGCGGGTATCTAACAGTACTTCTATTTCTTCAAGTAACCATTGCTCGTCAATACTTACTAGCGACATTGCAAGCCCTTGCTCACCAGCGCGACCTGTACGGCCAATGCGATGTACGTAGTCTTCGGCTATGTATGGCAGTTCAAAGTTAATTACAAACCTAAGTGTCGGAATATCCAAACCACGTGCGGCTACATCGGTAGCAACTAATACACGGGTAATGCCTTCTTTAAAGTTTTGTAGTGCACGGTCGCGTGCGCCTTGTGATTTATCACCATGGATTGACTCGGTTTTTAAACCGTCTTTACACATTTCTTTAGCCAGTTGGTCGGCCATTTGTTTGGTGCGGGTAAAAATAAGCACTTGGCCCCAATTTTTCATGCCGATCATGTGCGATACCAGCTCGCGCTTGCGATCCTCGTCTACTGAGTAAATTACTTGCTCAACCTCAACTGCTGCTGAGTTGCGTTTATCAACTTCAACTAATTCTGGGTTTTTAAGTAGTTTTTTACTAAGCGCAAATACGCTGTCATCAAAAGTCGCCGAAAATAACAAAGTTTGGCGATCGCCTGGAATATGGCGCAATATACGTTTAATTTCGTCAATAAATCCCATATCAAGCATACGATCGGCTTCATCAAACACCAGTGAGTCAACACTTGAAAGCACCACACTGCCTTTAACAATATGATCGAGTAAGCGCCCCGGGGTGGCTACTATTACTTGCGCATCTTTTAGGGCTTTTATTTGTGGGCCTATGCTTGCGCCGCCATACGCTAATGCCCCTTTAATATTGGTGCCTTGGGCATATTTTTCAAAGCTGGCAAATACTTGCTGAGCAAGTTCACGAGTTGGCGTTAAAATTACCACGCGAGCAACACCTGGCTCATCTTTTTTAGGGGTGTTTAAAAGTTTGTGTAGCAGTGGTAGTACAAACGCTGCGGTTTTACCTGTGCCAGTTTGTGCACTGCCCATTACATCACTGCCCGCTAAAATAGGCGGGATGGTTTTAATCTGAATTGCGGTAGGTTGAGTGTAATTATTTTGCTCAATCGCAGTTAATAACAACGGGTCGAGATTAAGTGATGAGAACGTAGTGGCAGACATAGGCTTAGCTTTAAAATGACAAAGAGCGCTATTGTACTCATATTCACTCATGCCGTAAATTAGAGTGCTTGAGAAAACTATTTAATCGTATTTATCTGCTTTTATTTGTGCCAATAAAAAAGGCGCTAAATAACCTGAATCTCGTTTAAGAAAATTGAACTAAATGCCTGTTCCGAGATCCGATCTTTCGACCAAGAACGATTGGATAAACAAGGAACAGGCATGATTAAATTAGTTGAATTGTTTTGCGATGTC